>VBKQ01000043.1 GCA_005879505.1 Deltaproteobacteria bacterium | reverse complement strand
AGACGGCAAATTCCGACTAGGTCCACCCCCCGGATCGAGATCCGGAACCCGTCCCCAACCCAGGCAGCTGCTCGGCCGCGGAAACGCGGCCGAGCGCACCTTTGCGTCACCGCGCCGCCCCCTCGCGCCGCACGTCGCAATCCTCCCGCCCAAGCAGGCACGCGCCAGCCATCCTCGGCACAGACGATGGCACGGGCTGGAGCTCCAACTTGAGTGTCTGAATCTGCGGCTGCACCGCCTCGAATTCGGCACGCACGTCCCCGAGCTCGCGCCGCAGCGCCTCGGCACGCTCGAGCAGGTACCGCGCCGGCCTCCCTTCCCAGGAGAGCAGCGCCGAATACAGGTGGTCGGTGTGCTCGCGAATCCGCTCTTCCCCGGTGATCGCCCCGCCCTCCTTGGTGGCGACGATCTTCTTCTTCATCGCCTCCAGTTTCGCCGCCAGCCCGGCGAGGCGTGCTTCCTGCGGCTGCGCCTTCATCCGCTGCGCGAGCGCTGCGGCCGCCGAGTCGATCCGCTCCACCACATCGCTCATCTCCCCGAACAGCGCGTGCACCGTCATCGCCGCGTCGAAGTGCTGCCGGCGGTCCGCGACGTTCCAGGGCGCACGCCGATCCAGCCCGATGTCGAGCTTCGTCTGGTACACTTGCGAGCCCTTGGTCAGCCGGATCGTGTACGTGCCCGGCACTACTCGCGGCCCCTGCGACCCGGCGAATGCCACCGTTGCCGCGCGGGGTACGCGGGGCGGCTTGACCTGCATCGTCCACGATACGCGGTTGATGCCGCGGCGCTTCGACGGCGGAATGGTATCGACCAGGTTCCCTTGCGCGTCGAGCACCTCCAGCTTGATGGGCCCGAAGAGATGCCGGCTGCGCTGGTAGTAGGTGATCACGGCCCCGCTCGGGGGATTCTGACCCCTGAACGTCGCGTCGCCTTCCGACCAGCCGCCCTGCCCGGCGATGCGCTGCTGCGTCGCCCGCCAAGGCAAGAACGCGGCATCCTGCGCCAACGTCTGCTGCGAGAGCGCGCGCAGGGGCGTCAGGTCGTCGATGATCCAGATTCCGCGTCCATGCGTAGCGATCACCAGGTCGCCGTCGCGCGGGTGGATCTGAAGGTCGCGCACCGCCACCGCCGGGAAATCGCTGCCCTTGAACTCCGCCCAACTCCTCCCTCCGTCCACCGAGATCCAGAGACCGAGCTCGGTTCCAACGAAGAGAAGGTCCTTGCGGACCGGATCCTCCCTGACGACGTGCGCGTATCCACGGACACCCTGCTCAGGGGCCACGATCCGCGTCCAGGTCTTTCCGAAGTCCGCCGTCCGGTAGACCCACGGGCTCATGTCGCCGAACGTATGCCGGTCGAACGACGCGTACGCCGTGCCCGCATCGTGATGGCTCGCCTCCACCCAGCTCACCCAGGAGGCGGGTGGTAATCCTTTTACGTTCCGCACGACGTTGGTCCAACTCTTCCCTCCGTCACGCGTGAGCTGGAGGTTGCCGTCGTCGGTACCCACCCAGATGGTGTTCGGGTCGAAGCGCGATTCGCTGATCGAATAGATGGTCGTGTGCTCTTCGGCGGAGGAGTTGTCGACGGTCACGCCGCCGGACTCCTCCTGCTTCTGCTTCTGCGGATCGTTGGTGGTCAGGTCCGGCGAGATCCGCTCCCAGGAATCGCCACGGTCGCGCGATCGGAAGAGGAACTGCGCGCCGATGTAGAGGGTCGCCTTCTGGGTCGGGCTGGCGCAGATGGGCGTGTTCCAGTTGTAGCGGAGCCGCTCCTTGTAATTGGCCTTCGGCTGGATGTCGCGCGCAATCTGCAGCCTCCGATCCACGCGGCCGATGAACCCGCCCTGCGACTCGGCGTACACCGCCTCCGGATCGGTGGGATCAGGAACGGTCCAGAAACCGTCGCCGTTGTAGAGGTTCTCCCAGACGCTGTTGGAGATTCCGCCGCCGTAGGCGCTCGGCGCCACGAAGCTGGAGTTGTCCTGGAGGCCCCCGTAGACGCGGTACGGGTCGCGGTCGTCGATCGCCACGTGGTAGAACTGCGACACCGGCAGGTTGTTGTTCTTCAACCAGCGGTTGCCGCCGTCGAAGGAGACGAATACCCCGCCATCGTTGCCGCCCACGATGTGCTTGGTGTTCTCCGGGTCCATCCACAGGTCGTGCCAGTCGCCGTGCGTAGCACCGAAACCACCCACCTGGGTGAAGCTCTTGCCTCCGTCATCGCTGGCGATGAGCGCCCCACCCATCTTGAATAACCGGTCGGGGCTCGTGGGGTCGACGACCAGGCGCGCGAAGTAGAACGCGCGCCAGATCATCCACTGGCTGTCGTCGCGCTTCTCCCAGGTATTGCCTCCGTCGGCGGAGCGCCAGAGCGCCGAGGCAGGCGATTCGACGAACGCATAGACGACGTTCGAGCTCGAAGGCGCGATCGCCACCTCCACGCGGCCCCAGGGTTTCGGACCGAGACCCTTCAGCTCCGTCCAACTTCGCCCGCCGTCGCTGCTGCGGAAGAGGGCGCTCGCGCTCGGGCTATCCGGATGGTCGCCGCCGGAGCGGAAGGTCCAACCCTTGCGGCGGAAGTCCCACAGTCCGGCGAAGAGCACGCCGGGGTTCTTCGGGTCCATCGCCACGGTGCTGCAGCCCGTGGAAAGGTTGGGACCGGTGAGGATCAGGTCCCAGGTCTTGCCGCCGTCCGTCGTCTTGTAGAGCCCACGATCGGGGCTGTCGCTCCAGAGCTGCCCCGGCGCGCAGGCGTAGACGACGTCGGTATTGCGCGGATCGATGGCGATCTTCGTGATCCGCTCGGTGTTCTGCAGCCCCATGCGCCTCCAACTCTCGCCGCCGTCGATCGACTTGTAGATGCCGTCGCCGATGGAAACGGAATTGCGCGTCCAGGACTCGCCAGTCCCGACCCAGATGACCTGCGGGTTCTTCGGATCGATCTCCACGGCTCCGATCGACTGGACCGGCTGCTTGTCGAAGACCGGCTTGAACGTTGTCCCGCCGTCCTGGCTCTTCCACACCCCACCGCTCGCCGAGGCGACGTACAGGAGCGACTTGCCGTCCACCTTGCGGCCCGCGATCGCCGAGATCCGGCCGCTCATCGTCGCCGAGCCGATGTTTCGCGCGTTGAGCCCGGAGATCACGCCGGCATCCGCCACCGGCAGCGGCGCCGGCCCTTTGAGCGGCGGCGGCTGTGCGAGGAGCGGCGCGGTCTTCTGCGGCGGCAGGATCGCGCGCGTTCCCGGTCCGGCAGGGAACCGGAACAGCTCGTCACCTGCCTGGAAGTTGCCCTCGGCGCTTTCGACCGTGAATCGCTGCGTCTTTGGTCCGCCCTTGCGCCCGGCCTCGATCGAAGTGGGGATCCAGACGCCGTTGACCTGCGCGTACGCGCCGAAATCGGCCTCGGTGACCCGCTCCGAGCCCCGGATCCTGCGCTCGCTGACGCGCCGGATCTCGAGGAAGTAGTCGGGATCGAGATAGACGTACTGAACGTCGCCGTCCTTGAGCGCGATGCGCAGCTTGTGCGCCGGCGTTCCGTCGACGTCCTCCTTGCCGAGATAGCTGACCTGGTTGCCCTTCTCGCGCCACCGGATCAGCGCTCCCTCGAGATCCGCGTCCTGCGCCAGTCCCCGGGCCTCGTCGGCGGTGGTGCGGAAGGGGTCCTTGCGGCCCTGGAAGGGATCGACGCTCCAGCTCTGCTGGCCATCGTACGCGTCGATCGCCGTCAGGCCCTGCAGCGTGACCTCCGTGCGGATCTGGTTCGGACGCTTGCGCACCTGGGCGAACTCCGCGGTGACGGTGAAGTCATCGCCACCGCCGAAGAACACCTTGCCGCTGATCTTGAGGCTCTGCAGGGCGGCGAGCTTTTGCGCTCCGCCCCGCGCCTCGGTGTGCCGGGCGACGATTTCATCGACGGTGAGGGGGCTCGCGGCAGCGGACAGCGCAGCAGCGACGATGAGCGCAGGGTGCATTTCGCCTCCGGGAAGGGCGCGCATCTTACGCCGTACGACGGCCCGCATTTCGCAGCACCTATGGCGAATTCCATCGCCGGGCGCAGAAGCTCGCCAATGCGCTCACGCGGCTGGGCGTGAAGCCCGGCGACCGGGTCGCGACGCTCGCCTGGAACCACGGCCGCCACCTGGAGGCCTACTTCGCCGTCCCCCTCTGTGGGGGCGTCCTGCACACGCTCAACCCGCGGCTCTCGGTGCAGGACATCGCGTACATCATCAATCACGCCGACGATTCGGTGGTGATTCTCGACGACGTGCTCTGGCCGCTCTGGGAACGCCTCCGCCCGGAGGTGAAGCCCCGCCACGTCATCGTCTGGGGACACGGGCAGCCCGCGCCGGAGGGCGCCGTCGATTACGAGCAGCTGATCGAGCCGGAGCTGCCGGACTTCTCGCCCCCGCCCATCGAGGAGAATGACGCGGCCGGGCTCTGCTACACCTCCGGCACCACCGGACATCCCAAGGGCGTGCTCTACAGCCACCGAGCGCTGGTGGTGCACTCGTTGATCTCGGCCGTCCCGGATTCGTTCGGGCTTTCGAAGTCCGACGTGGTGCTGCCGGTGGTGCCGATGTTCCACGTCAACGCCTGGGGGCTTCCGTTCACCGCCACGATGGTGGGCGCGAAGCAGGTCTTCCCCGGGCCACATCTCGATCCGGTCAGCGTCCTGAACCTTCTCGCCGACGAACAAGTCACGCTGACCGCGGGCGTGCCCACGGTCTGGCTCGCCATCCTGGATCAGCTCGAGTGCAACCCAGGCAAATGGAACCTGAAGTCGCTGCACACCATGATCGTCGGCGGATCCGCGGCGCCACAGTCCATGATCGAGTGTTTCGAGAAGAGACATGGGCTGCGCGTCGTCCATGCCTGGGGAATGAGCGAGATGTCCCCCATCGGGACCCTCTGCAAGCCCGGCCCCCGGGGGACCAGGTTGCCCGACCCGGAGAAGTTCAGGCTCCGCGCCACGCAGGGAACGGCGGTGCCGTTCGTCGACGTCCGCGCCGTCGGCGATCAAGGCGAGGTGCCCTGGGACGGGAAGTCGATGGGCGAGCTGCACGTGCGCGGCCCTTGCGTGGCTCGCTCCTATTTCCGGAATCCCGCCGAGGCCGACAAGTTCACCATGGACGGCTGGTTCCGCACCGGGGACGTGGTGACCATCGACCCGGAAGGGTACGTGCGCATCACCGATCGCTCGAAGGACCTGATCAAGAGCGGCGGCGAGTGGATCAGCTCGGTGGACGTCGAGAACGCGCTGATGGGCCATCCGGCGGTCAAGGAGGCGGCGGTGGTGGCGGTGCCGCACGAGAAGTGGTCGGAGCGGCCCGTGGCCTGCGTCGTTCTCAAGGAAGGGGCGAAGGCGAGCGACGAAGAGCTGCGCGCCTGGCTCGAGCCGCGCTTCGCGAAGTTCTGGCTGCCGGACGCGTGCTCGCTGCTCCGCATTGAGCTCCACCAGCGGTGGACGCACGGCGCGCCACGAGGCATCGCCGGTGCGGCGCGCGACCGCTTCCTTCAGCGCGGCGATCAGCGGGAACTCCTCGAAGGCGGCGCGCACGGCGTCGATCTCCCGTTGCCGCTCCTCGCTCCGCTCCCTGAAGGCGCGCGCGATCGCCGCGGCGTTCACGTTCGCGGTGGCGGTGATGCAACCGGCGCCCCCTTCTTCGAGGTTCGAGAGGAGGAACTTCTCGCTGCCCACGAACACCTCGAAGCCGGAAATGGCGCGCAGCACTGCGCGCGTATTCTCGAAGTCGCCCGAGCTGTCCTTCATCCCGATGACCACGCCCGGGTACGCCCTGACGAGGCGGGCGATCACGGCGAGCGGGATCCCGACCTGCGACACCTGCGGGATGTGGTACAGGTACACGCGAAGCCTCGGCTCGGCAGCGCGGTCGATGGCCTGGGCAAAGCTGCGGAACAGCCCCTCCTCGGTCACTCCCTTGTAATAGAACGGCGGCAGCATCAGCACGCCCGCGCAGCCCGCACGCGCCGCCTTGCGCGACAAGCGCACGGTATCGGGAAGCGCGCAGCAACCCGTTCCGGGGATCAGCCTATGCGGCGGGAGGCCCGACTCGAGCAGCCCGTCGAGCAACCGTTCGCGCTCGTCCAGGGAAAGCGAGTTCGCTTCGCTGGTCGTTCCGAAGGGAGCGAGACCGTCGCAGCCCTCATCGAGCAGCGCCCGGCAGAAGCGGACGAAGCGGGTGGGATCGGGGTTCAGGTCCCGATCGAACGGAGTGAGCACCGGCGCGAGGACGCCCTGCATGGGCGTACTCTACCGCCAGGTCAGCTCCGGTGGATCGGGTCGATCCATTTCACTTCTTCCGGCGGCTCGACCGGCGCGATGTCCAGGTTCACCACCACCGGCTCCTGCCCGGAGCGGATCACCACGCATTCGAGCGGCTGCTCGCGGCTGGCGTTGATCTCCTGGTGCGGCACGTACGGAGGCACGTAGATGAAGTCGCCGGGCCCTGCTTCGGCGGTGTACTCGAGCCTTTCGCCCCAGCGCATGCGCGCGCGCCCCCGGACGACATAGAGGACCGATTCGACGGGCCCATGATGGTGCGCGCCCGTCTTGGCGTTGGGATGGATGATGACGGTCCCGGCCCAGATCTTCTCCGCGCCCGCTCGCGCGTGGGTGATGGCCGCCGCCCGGGTCATGCCCGGCGTCTGCGCCGTGTTCGGGTCCAGCTCGGTGCCCTTCACCACCCGGACGCCCTGCTCCCGCCAGACGGCAGCGGCGAGCTCCCCGAGCGAATGCACGCGCAGGTCGGGCGCGAGGCCCGGTGGCGGCGTCCCCCGGTCGATCCATGCGACGGTGAGCCCGCTGCGCTTGGCGCCCTCGGCATCCCAGCCGTTCGCGCTGACGAACAGCGTCCCCTCCCGGCGGAGGAGCGCGTAGACCTTCGGATCCGGCTTGTACGCGCGGACGTCGTCGGCGCTGAACAGGTCGTCGACCTCGAGATCGGCCGCGGCGAGCGCCGCCCGGATCATGGCCGGCGTCCCATTCGAGAGGACGGCGCGGCGGATGCGCGCTCTGCGTAGCGACTCGAGCGCAGCGCGCGCGTCCGGGAAAGGCGGAAGCGAGAGCCAGGTCTCGCACATGCGCAGCCGGTCCTGCGCGCCGAGGCGCGGCGCGACCTCTTCCAGCGCCCGCGCGGTGACCATGTCGAAGGGCTCGTACGCCTTCTCGCGCCAGGTGCGCTCGAGCTGGGCCTTGCGCCAGCTCGAGAGCAGATCTGCGGCTTGCGGACCTGCGTACGGCTCCAGCCGCTTCGCCAGGCCGCTCACGTCCAGCAGCGTTCCGTACAAGTCGAAGGCGACGAGCTCCAGACGCATCGCTCACACCACGTCGAGCACGCCTCCCTGCAGGAGCGTGCGCGTCTTCGCCGGATCGAGCGGCGGACTGAAGAAGAAGCCCTGCGCCTGGGAGCAACCCACTTCGCGCACCAGCTTGGCCTGCTCCTTGGTCTCCACTCCTTCGGCGATCACCGTCTTTCCCAGATCGCGCGCGATCTGCACGATGCGGCCCAGCACCTGCCGATCTCGATCGGCGCCGCCGGCAAGGAACGAGCGGTCCATCTTGATGGTATCGACCTCGATCTTGTGCAGGTGCCGCAGCCAGCCCTGGCCGATGCCGAAGTCGTCCATGTGCAGCTTGAGCCCGCGCTGGTGCAGATCGGCAAGCGAGATGATGCCGTTGTCTGGAGCGAGCACGCTCTCGTTGATGTCCATGTTCAGATCGCCCGGGACCAGCTGCGATTCGCGCAGCACGCGATCGATCTGCGCGCCCACGTCGGCCTGCTCGAGCAGGTCGCGGGAGAAGTTCACGGAGATGGAGAGCCGGTTTGCCGTGGCGATCTCGCGGCGCCAGTCGTGGAGCTGGCGCGACGCCGTCTGCAGGACCCACTGGTCGATGGAGATGATGAGCCCGGCCTCCTGCGCCAGCCCGAGGAATTTCGAGGGTGGAACCAGCCCGAGGCGGGGGTGCTGCCATCGCGCCAGGGCTTCCACCGCGCGGACCTTGCCCGTCATCACGTCCACGATGGGCATGTAGTGGACGCAGAGCTCGTTGCGGACCAGCGCGCTGCGCAGGTCGCTCTCCATCTGCACGTGCGCCGGCGCGCCCTCGATCACTTCGCGCTGGAACACCGCCGTGCGCGCCTTCCCCAGGGCCTTGGCGCGGTACATGGCGACGTCGGCGTCGCGCAGCACGTCCTCCGCTTTCTGATACTGGGCGGAGCCGACCGCCACCCCGATGCTCGCGCTCGAGTGGATCTGCTGACCCGCAAGCTCGAACGGCTCGCGCATCACCTCGTGCACCCTGTCCGCGACCCGAACGGCGTCCGCGGAGCCGCGCACGTCATCCAGCCACATGGTGAACTCGTCTCCCCCATGCCGCGCCAGCGTGTCGCCTTCGCGCAGGCAGGACTCCAGACGCCGGCCGATCTGCTGCAGAAGCTGATCGCCCACCTCGTGCCCGAACGCGTCGTTCACCATCTTGAAGCGGTCGAGGTCGATGAACAGCACCGCGAATCGGTAATCCTCGTGCCGGCGGGTGCGGTTGAAGGAGTGGCGCAGCAGGTCGAGGAACAGCGTGCGATTCGGCAGCCCCGTGAGCGCATCGTGGCGCGCGTCGTGCGCCATCCTCTCCACCAGCGTGCGGTGGCGGGTGATGTCGCTCATCAGGCCGGCGGCGCGGACGGCGGTGCCCTTCTCGTCGCGCCGCGCCGACCCGCGGACCAGGACCCAGCGCCAGTCGCCATCGGCGTGGCGCACACGGTGCTCGTGCTCGAACGACTCGGTGTGGCCATCGACGTGCGCGGAGAGCGCCGCGCGCAGCGGCGCCGCGTCCTCCGGATGGACACGGTCGAGCCAGTCTCCCGGGCTGCCGGTCACGGCCGGAGGCCCTCCGACCAGGTCTTGCCAGCGCGGCGACAGGTAGAGGCGGTTGGCGCGCAGGTCCCAGTCCCAGAGGACGTCGGAGGTGCCCGAGAGCGCCACGGACAGCCGGTCCTCGCGCTCGCGGACGGCATCGTTCTTCTCCACCGCTTCGGTCTGATCGCGCAGCACCAGCGTGACGCGGGAGACCGAACCGTCGCGCCGCATGCGCGGGAGCAGCACCCAATCGCATGCGAGCGACCGCCCACCGGGGGCGGAGCATGCGAGCGTGCGCGCTACCGGCTCCCCCCTGCGCAGCGCCGCGCTCCACGTCTCCGACAGCTCGGCGGCGGCCACGGGCTGGAGCAGCTCGAAGATGCGCTTTCCGGGCAGGTCCTCCAGCGCGGTCCCGCAGAGCCTGGCGGCTGCCGGGTTTGCCCAGCGCACGACGAGGTCCGCGGTCAGCTCGAAGAGCGCCAGCCGGCTCTTCTCCAGCACCCGCTCGAGACGTCGATGCGCCTTCGCCACCTTCTTCAGCCGCTCCTGCTTGCGCCGTCTGGCACGCACCGCCCGGCTCTGGGTGCGGTGGAGCAGAGCGATCATCGAGACGAGCGACTCTTCCAGCTCGGCGCGCTCGGTGTCCGCCTCTCGATACGCGCGATCGATGACGGAGATCAGTTTACGAAATGCCGGCGGCAGGTCGGAGCGGAGCATCGCGAGCTGACGTCGCAGGCGAGGATGCATCGCTAGCTCCTCACGACCGGAGATGGTTTGCCGAGGAGGAAGCCCTGCACGAAATCTGCGCCATCGGGGAGCTGGGGGACGCCGTCGCCGGGGATGAAGAGCGCGCGGGTGTCCTGCGCTTCGGCCTCGCTCAGGGCCGAGCAGAGCTCGGCGGTGCAGACCTGCACCGCCCCCTCGCCGAGGGGAATGCGGGCGCACGCGTCGATGAACTCGTGCTCGCGTCCGTTCGCGCTCAACCGGCGCGCGACGCGAAGGGCCGTCCGCCCCCTCCGCAGCCACAGATACAGTGTTCCAGCCCCCCGGATGCGGTCCGGAAGCCTGCGGTGGAGGGCGAGCGCAATGAAAGAAGCCGGCTCGGAGGGAACTGATGGACGGACCCGGCTCAAGACTTCGGGTGTGTAAGCGATTTGCTGAACAGGCGTCAAGGGAGTGCGATTCCGCTCACAATCCCGGTGTCGGCTGCTGAATCGCGCGGTAGCATCCCCGCATGTCTGCTACCTTTTCCCTAGAGGATCGGGTCGCCATCGTCACCGGCGCCTCGCGCGGGATCGGCGCTGCCATCGCCCGGTCTTTCGTCCGTGCCGGCGCCAAGGTGGTTCTGGCCTCCCGCAAGATCGAGTCGCTGCAGCAGCTCGCCCAGGAGCTCGGACCCTCCGCCTACCCGTTCGCTGCGCACACCGGCAAGGAAGCGGATTGCATCGCGCTGATCGGGGAAGCCGTCCGCCGATTCGGAAAGGCCGACGTGCTGGTGAACAACGCCGGCACCAATCCGTACTTCGGCCCGCTGCTCGAGGTGGAGAACGCCGCCTGGGACAAGACGTTCCAGGTCAATCTCAAGGGATACTTCTGGACGGCCCGCGAGCTGGCACGCCGCCTGGTCGATCGCGGCGCTCCGGGCGCCATCGTCAACGTAGCGAGCGTCCTCGGTCTCAAGGCTTCGCCGCTGCAGGGGGTCTACGGGATGACCAAGGCGGGCGTCATCTCGCTGACGCGCACGCTCGCGGCCGAGCTCGGCGGAGCGCGCATCCGGGTGAACGCCATTGCACCCGGGCTGGTGGATACCAGGCTGGCGAGCGCGCTGGTCAAGGACGAGTCCACCTCCAAGGTCTGGCTGGATCGGACACCGCTCGGCCGCGTGGCCCAGCCGGACGAGATCGCCGGCGCCGCCCTCTATCTCGCTTCCGATGCGTCGTCGTACGTCACCGGCGAGGTGCTCGTCGTGGACGGCGGCACCACGATGACATAAGACCCTCGCATGCCACGCCTGCTGCTTCTGACCGCGCTCGCCTGCGCGAGGGTTCCCGCGGTGGCGCCCGACCGCCTGGCGGCGATGCATCAGGCGAAAGACGACGAGGCGATGAGGGCCTGCACCATGCTCGGCCGGTTCGTCGGATCATCGACGCAGCCGGGCGAGAAAGGGCTGAGCCAGGCCCGCGACGAGGCGCGGGCGAAAGTCGCCGCGACGGGCGCGACGGATTTCGTCTACGACAACGAATCGGTCACGCCCGACGTCATCACCGTCGCGGCGAAGGCGTTCGACTGCGGCGGCGGCGAGAAATGAACGGCAGCGCTGAGTTGACGCCTGAAGTTTTCCCCCACCTGCTCGAGATCCAGACGCGCTGGAACGACAACGACGTCTACGGACACGTCAACAACGTCGTCTACTACGCGTATTTCGACACCGTCATCAACCGGTTCCTCATCGAGCAGGGAGGGCTCGACATCGAGCGGAGCCCGGTGATCGCCGTCTGCGTCGATTCGCAGTGCTCCTACAAGCACTCGATCGCGTTCCCGGACCTGCTGCACGCCGGGCTCAGGGTGGAGAAGCTCGGCAACAGCAGCGTCCGGTATGCGATCGGGATCTTCCACGGCCAGGTCCTCTGCGCGCTCGGCTCGTTCGTGCACGTCTTCGTCGAGCGGACGACGCGAAAACCTACGCCCATCCCGCCGCCGATCCGCGACGCGCTCGCGCGCCTCGCCACCATCGCGGGCTGATGCCTCCTAGAACCGGTGCTGGATCCGTCCGTACACGTAGCGGCCGATGTAGTCGTACGTGCTGGGGTCGGAGTTGGCGAGGGCGGCGCTGTAGATGTAGGGTGGCACCTTGTCGGTCAGGTTCATGATGCCGGCGAAGAGGCTGGTCTTGCCGACCGTGCTGGTGAACGTGTAACCCGCGTGCACGTCGAGCTGGTAGTACGAGTGCACCCGCCGCCTCAACGGATTGGCGCTGACGCTGGTCCCGTTAACCGGATCGACGCTGATGACGCTGCAGATGCCGCCAAAGGCGGTGGTGGGGTCGGACGGGTTCGAGCACTCGTTGAAGCTGCTCACGTAGCGGCCGGTCAGGCCGGCGATGAAGCCACCCAGGCTCCAATCCAGGCCCGTGGTGGCCTTGAACGCCGGCAGCGCGCCGAAGCTGCCCGCGTCGTAGTTGTCCTTGCCCGGGATCACCACGTCGCCGGTCTTCAGCCTGAGCCTGATGTTGTAGAAGGCGAGATAACTTCCATCGAAGCCGAAGGCGAAGCGACCCACGTCCGTCGGGAGCGCGTAGCGGGCGGCGAAATCGATGCCTCCGGTCCTGATACGGCCGAGGTTCGCGTAGAAATCATTGACGTACTGGATGCCGCCGGACGCGTTGCGCACGATCCGGTCGCAGTACTCGGAAACGCCACCGATGTAACAGCCAAACAGGATGTTGGCCGTGCCGGTGAGGCCGATGGCATCGTCGACGATGACGTTGAAGTAGTCCAGGGTGAAGGACAGGTTGCGCACCGCCTGCGGCTGGAACACCAGGCCGGCAGTGAAGGCCTTCGCCGTCTCCGGCTGCAGCGTCGAGGTCCCGCCGGTACGCGTGAGCTCCTGGAGGCCTGTGTCGCCGGAGCCTGTTCCCGTCACGCCGCCTGCAATGCACCGCGCGGCGACGGGACCAGTGAGGCCGCCTTGTACTGTTTTCAGATTGGCGCAGGGATCGATCGCGGCGGGATCCGTTTCCTTGTTGCCCAGGTACAGCTCGGAGATGGCGGGGGCGCGGAACGCGGTCGAGTAGGTGCCGCGGACCGTCAAGTCGCGGATCGGCGTGTAGCGCGCGCCGAACTTGTACGTGAACTTGTCTCCAAAGGTGCTGTAGTTCACGTAGCGACCCGCGATGCTGGCCTCGAGCGCCTCGACGCCAGGCATGTTGGCGAGGATCGGCACCGACAGCTCCGCGTAGGCCTCGTTGGTGTGGAACCCGCCGCTCGTCGACTTGAAGTTGAAGTCGGCGGAGTCACCGGCGGCGGCAATGGGATCGGCGATCTGCGAGCCCAGCTGGTGACGAAACTCGTAGCCGAGCGCCAGCGCCAGAGGACGCTCCGCCAAGAGCGGGAACAGCTCGCCGGAGAGGTCGGCGCCTACGGTGAACAACTGATCGTAAGCGCGCGAGGTGCCGCTGAAGGCCAGGTAGTCCTGTTGCGAGCTCAGGATGGTGCCTGGTCCGCCGAGCAGGTTCAGCGGGGTGCAGCCAGCGATCTCCGTGCCGATTTGGCCGGCCGTCTGGACGCAAACCGGATTGCCGTTGGTGTCTTTGATGCTCGGTCCCGTCGCGCTCTGGACGCGGGAGTTGCGGAACGCTCCGCCGGTGGTGAACGTCCCCGAAGTGCGCCCGTAATTGACCGCCGCGTTCCAGAACCATCCCTGCGCCGGGCCGAAGTCGGAAGAGAGCGTCCCATCGATGCCGGTCACCACGCGGAAAGTGGACAGGTCCTCGGCGTACGTGCGGTTCCCGAACTCGACGAGGCGGCGGCCGAGGAAGCTCAGGTCGGTGCCAAACGGATTGTAGACGCTGTCCTTGGAGTAGACGATGTTGGCGTAGTCGCCCGGGTTGAGCGGCATGGGCGCCGCGTTTTGCGTCGAATTGCGCTGCGTGTACGAGAGCTCGTAATAGCCGCGCAACACCGGAAACTTCACTTCGCCTGAGGAGAAGCCCTGGATCGTCGTGGAGGGGATGGTGAGATAGTTCTCGGCGGCGAAGTTGTAGAAGTCGTTGCCGGTCCCACCGTTGTCCGGAGCCACCGTGTTGAATTT
>VBKQ01000004.1 GCA_005879505.1 Deltaproteobacteria bacterium | reverse complement strand
ATCGGCCCGCCCGCGGCGATGCCTTTACCGACCCGCGGCTCGTCCACTATATGTTCCGGCGCCATGCTCATCGTGCAAAAGTACGGTGGCACCTCAGTCGGGGACGCCGAGCGCATCCGCAATGTCGCGCGCAGGGCGATCTCGGCCCGCAAGGAGGGGCATGACGTGGTGGTGGTGGTCTCCGCCATGGCTGGCGAGACCAATCGCCTGCTCAAGCTGACGAGCGACATCGCCAGGCGTCCGAGCCAGCGCGAGCAGGACGTGGTGGTTTCCACCGGTGAGCAGGTCTCGGTGGGGCTTCTGGCGCTCGCCATCCAGGAGATGAAGGCGAAGGCGCGCAGCTTCCTCGGGCACCAGGTCCGCATCCTCACCGACTCGGCGTTCGCCAACGCGCGCATCCGCAGCATCGACGACGCCAAGCTGCGGGAGAGCTTGCGCAAGAAGGAGATCGCCGTCGTTGCCGGCTTCCAGGGCATCGACGAGCACGGCAACATCACCACGCTGGGACGGGGCGGCTCCGATACCACCGCAGTGGCGCTCGCCGCCGCGCTCAAGGCGGACGCCTGCGAGATCTACACCGACGTCGACGGGGTCTACACCACCGACCCGCGGGTCTGCGAGCGGGCGCGCAAGCTCGAGCGCATCTCGTACGAGGAGATGCTGGAGCTCGCTTCCCTCGGCTCCAAGGTGTTGCAGATCCGCAGCGTGGAATTCGCGATGAAGTACAAGGTCCCGCTCTGGGTGAAGTCGTCGTTCACCGGGGATCCGGGGACCCTGGTGTGCGAGGAGGACGCGGCGATGGAGGACGTGCTGGTCAGCGGCATCGCGCTCACGCGGGACGAGTCGCGCTTCGTGATCCGAGGCGTCCCGGACAAGCCGGGGATCGCCGCCAAGGTCTTCGGCTCGCTGGCGGAGCAGGGCGTGGTGGTGGACGTGATCGTGCAGACCCCGGCCAAGGAGGACGGCCGCACCGACATGGCGTTCACGGTCGGCCGTCTCGACGTGGAAAAGACGGCCGAGCTGGTCCGCCGGATCGGCAAGCAGATCGGCGCGGGCAAGGTGGAGCACGAGGAAGGAATCGCGAAGGTGAGCATCGTCGGCGTCGGCATGCGCAACCACGCCGGCGTCGCGGCGAAGATGTTCCAGGTGCTCGCGGACGAGGGCGTGAACATCCGCGTGATCAGCACCTCGGAGATCAAGATCTCCTGCCTGATCGACGAGAAGTACGCCGAGCTGGCCGTCCGCGCCTTGCATACGGCCTTCGGGCTCGACAAAACGGATACCGCCCAGAGCTGACCGTGCTGATCGAATGCAGCCGTTGCCGCGCCGTGTTCTCCGTGCAGGACGGTATCGCGGCTGAGGGTACCCGGTTCAGCGTCCAATGCGGGCGTTGCCAGGCGGTATTCGACGCCGTCGCCGAGGGGGAAAAGGCCGGCGGGGAGCCGGGGCCGGAAGCGGAACCGGAGTCGCCCGCTGCAGGGCCACCGGCCGCGCCGCTGGTGCCGGTCGTTGTCGAGCCGGTGACGCCGATCGCTCCCGAGAGGCTGGCGCCGACCACCGATGCCGAGCCCCTCGGGACGGTACAGCGCGCGCTGGCCGGGATGATCGTGGAGCCGGAGCGCGCGACGCGGGCGCGCTGGCTCTTGCTGCTCGGGATCCTCGCCGCCGCCAGCGCCGTCGGGATCGTGCTGCACCAGCGCGAACGCGCGCGCGAGCTCGGCGAGAAGATGCGCGTCGGCCGCGAGGAGCTCCTCCGCGACGACAACGAGAGCCTCCAGGATGCGACAAAGCTCTTTACCGAGGCGGCCCGAGCCATGCCGGGGCGGGCGCCTCTCGAGGCGGAGCGCGCGTTCGCGCTCTTGCTGCAAGCGTCCGCGCAGAGAGACCTGGCGGCGCGGCTGCCGGCGGCGGAACGCGGCGAGCCGGAGCGCGCCGCAGCGCGGCTGCTGCAGCAGGGAGCCGCTGCGGCGAGGCAGGCGTTCGCCGACGACAAGGAAGACCCTGCCGCGCTCCGCGCGATGGGCCTGGCGGAGTCCATCTCCGGTTCCGGCGATCAGGCCGCGCTGCACGCGGAACAGGCAGAGCGAGCCGCCCCCGGCGATCCCTGGGCACTGTATGCGAAGGCGGCCGCTGCCTCCGCACGCCATGCGCACGAGCGGGCCGTCCAGGCGCTCTCCGTCGCGCGCGAGGCGGAGCCGAGGCTTTTACGGGCAGACGTCGATCTCGCTGCCATCTCCCTGGACCGTGGCGATCCCGCCGGGGCCCGCGAGTTGCTCGAATCGGTCCTGCGCCGCAACCCGAAGCACGAACGCGCCAGACGCATGTTGTCCCTGGTCTCTCGGTGAGCCTGGGCATCCGATGTCCCCAGGTGGGAACGTCCGTTCCCATACCCTTGCGGGGGGACCCGGGCGAGCGCTCTCGTGCGCCCGCAACGCCAAGGCACGCCGATTGCTGCGAAGCGGCGCATGCTCACCGCCGTGTTCTGGGTCGCCGTCTGTTGCGTCCTGCACACGTATGTGATCTATCCCTTGCTGCTCGTCGCGCTGGACGCCATCGCGCAGGCGCGGAGCGCCTGGGGGTACCTGGGCGGAAACGAGCGCCGCCATCCGCTCGCGCAGCTCGGATTGCCCAGCGTCTCGGTGCTGATCGCCGCGTACAACGAGCAGGGTTGCATCGGCCGCCGGATCGAAAACCTGCTCGCCCAGGACTATCCCGCGGACAAGCTCGAGATCCTGGTCGGGTCCGACGGATCGACCGACGAGACGGACGCGATCGTCCAGCACCATGCCGCCAGGGGCGTGAAGCTCTCGCGCGCCGAGCGCTGCGGCAAGGCCGGCGTCCTCAGCCGGCTCGTCGCGCTGGCAAAGGGCGACGTGCTGGTGATGACCGACGCAAACACCGAGTTCGAGCGCGACGCGATCCGCCACTTGATCCAGCCGCTGCGCGACGATGACGTCGGACTCGTCTGCGGCCGGCTCCGGCTTCATTCCCCCGCCGGCGCCCCGCTCGCGGAAGGCGCGTACTGGAAGCTCGAGAGCCTGCTGAAGCTCTACGAGTCTCGCCGCGGCTGCGTGATGGGCGCCAATGGCGGCATCTACGCCGTGCGCAAGGACCTGTTCCCGCCGCTGCCCGCTGGGACGGTGGTCGACGACTTCGTGGCCGCGCTGCGGGTGCTGGCGAGCGGCTCGAGGGTCTCCTACGCGCCCGAGGCGGTGGCTCACGAGGAAGCCGCCCCCGATCACTCGAACGAATACCGCCGGCGCGTGCGGATCGCGGCAGGCGGTTTCCGCGCGCTCTCGCAGCACCGCGACCTGCTCTCGCCGCGCCACGGCTTCACCGCCTTTGCTCTCTGGTCGCACAAGGTCCTGCGCTGGTTCGTCCCGCACGCGCTGGTGATGGCGATGATCGCGAACGTGTTTCTCGCCGGCGCCAGCATGTTCTACTCGCTCGCCCTGCTCGTGCAGCTCGCCGCCTATGCGCTCGCCACTCTCAGCCTGCTGGGGATGACCCCGCGCCACGTCCGCGCTATCGCAGACGCAGCGGCGCACTTCGTCGAGATGAACGCGGCGCTGCTGGTCGGCTTCGTCAAGTACAGCCGGGGGGCCCAGGGCCAGACCTGGGTGCGCACCGACCGGCCGGCGCGGGCAGCCTAGAAGCCGCGTCAGTGCGCGCAGAGCGGAGGCCAGGCAAGCGCCTGCTGTATGTGCCGATGTAGCGAAAAAGACCCGCCAGTCTCACCCTGGCGGGCCAAATGGTGACCCCAACGGGATTCGAACCCATGTTTGAGGCGTGAGAGGCCTCCGTCCTAGGCCACTAGACGATGGGGCCGCCTTTCTCTGCCGCCCGCGACTCTGACCCGCAGTGTACTTCCTCCATGGTTGGGGGACTAGGATTCGAACCTAGATCCGCAGGGTCAGAGCCTGCTGTCCTGCCGTTAGACGATCCCCCAGCGAAAAGGGGACGCGCTAAGTACAGAAGCGTCCCTGCGCTGTCAAGGCGACTTGGGTTTCGCCGGAACGGGCGGCGGCGGCGTAGCGCCGGTGAGGATGAACACGCGAACTTCGCCTCGCCCCGCCTCGTACAGGTTCACGCCCTCCCACTCGCCGCGCTCGGGATTTTCGATGTGCATCGCTCGGACCGCCGTCTGGCTGTGCAGCGTCCGGCGGGGGAATTTCCCTGGCGGATAGGCGCGCCGGTAGAACTTCACGGCCTCGTCCCAGGGCTGCGGCAGCCGATAGCGATCCTCGTCGATCTTCACCGCGCCATCCGGGAGGATGAAGCCGCGCGCTTTGAACCCCTCTCCCGCGCCGGTGGCCGCGGTCGCCGCCAGCAGGAACGCGAGGGCAACCATTCTCATTTGATCCTTTCCAGCGCGGCGTCGATCCGCCGCAGCGTGCGCGCCTTGCCCAGCAGCGCGATGGTCTCGAACAGGGGAGGGCTGACGGTGGTGCCGGTCACCGCGAGGCGGACGGGCTGCGCCAGCTTGCCGAGCCCCAGACCGCGCTGCTCGGCGAGAGCGCGGAAAGCCTGCTCCATCGCCTGCGGGCCCTGCTCGAACGTCCGGTCGATCACCGCGCGCGCCTCCTCGAGCAGCGGCCGCGTTTCCTTCGTGAGCTGCTTCGCCACGGCCTTCTCGTCGTAAGCCGGCAGATCCGGCACGATGTACGCGCGGTATGCGTCGCGGATCTCGTTCAGGTTCCGCGCCCGCTCCTGCATCAGGGCGGCGAACTCGGGCGAGACGCCGGCCATCTTCGCGATCTCGACGGGGGGGGTCAGCTTGAGCCACTGTTGGTTCACCCACTCCAGTTTCTGCGGATTGAACACGCCCGCGTTTGCGCCCACGTGCTCCCAGCCGAAATCCTCGATCAGCTCCGGGATGGTGAAGATCTCCTGATCGCCGTGGGACCACCCGAGGCGCGCGAGATAGTTGAGCAGCGCGCCGGGAAGGTAGCCGTCCTCGCGGTACTGCAGGACGCTGACGGCGCCATGCCGCTTGGAGAGCCTCTGCTTGTCGGCGCCGAGGATCATCGGCAGATGCGCGAACAGGGGGACAGGGTACTTCAGCGCCTGGTACATGAGGATCTGCCGCGGCGTGTTCACCACGTGATCGTCGCCGCGCGCCACCAACGTGATCTCCATCTCCACGTCGTCCACCACGGCGCCGAAGTTGTAGAGCGGGACGCCATCCGCGCGCAGAATCACCTCGTCGTGCAGCTCCTTGTGCTGCGTGGTGATCTCGCCCTTGACCAGGTCCTTGAAGGTGGTCGCTCCCTCGTCGGGCATGCGGAACCGGACCACCGCTCCCGGCGTTCCCCGCGGCAGGTTCTTGTTGCGGCAGGTGCCCGGATACTTGAACCCCCGCTTCTCCCGGGCGGCCTGCTCGCGCAGACGGTCCAGCTCTTCCTTCGTGCAGTCGCAGCGGTACGCCTTGCCCTGCGCGATCAGGGACTCCGCGTGCCGATCGTACGTTGCGAGCCGCTGCATCTGGAAGTAGGGCGCGTGCGGCCCTCCGACGATCGGCCCCTCGTCCCAATCGAGCCCGAGCCACTTGAGGCCGTCGATGATCGCCTCTTCGCTCTGCTGCGTGCTGCGCGACTGGTCGGTGTCCTCGATGCGGAGCACGAATACGCCCTTGTTCTTCCGCGCCCACAGCCAGTTGAACAGCGCGGTGCGGGCGCCGCCCATGTGCAGGTAACCGGTGGGCGAGGGCGCGAAGCGGACGCGAACCATAGGGGCAGGCGAGATAGCAGAAGTTATAGTGCGCCGCCATGCTCATGCTCGCATTGCTGCTCGCGTTTCCCGCGGTCTCCCCGCGCGGCGCCATCGCGGCCGCTCATCCGCTCGCGGCCGAGGCGGGCGCTTCCATGTTGCGGCGAGGAGGGAACGCCGTGGACGCGGCCGTCGCCGCCGCCTTTGCCCTGAGCGTGGTCGAACCGGTCAGCTCGGGGCTCGGAGGCGGCGGCTTCGCCCTGGTCTACACGGCGCGCGACCGCCAGGTGCACGTGCTCGACTTCCGCGAGGTGGGCCCGCTCGCCGCGCGGCCGGACATGTACGTGCAGAACGGCCAGGCTCGGCAAGACTTCGCCAATGCGGGCCCGCTCAGCGTCGCCGTCCCCTCTGCAGTGAAGGGCTATGCCGAGCTGGCCAGGCGCTTTGGAAAGAAGCCCCTGGCCCAGCTCGTCAGTCCCGCCGAGCAGATCGCGCTGCGCGGCTTCCAGGTGAACGTCCAGTTCGTGCAGGTCGCCGAGCACCGTCTCGATTGCCTGGCGGCGGATCCGGAGGCGGCCCGCATCTTCCTGCGCAAGGGGGAGGACGGGGAGTATGAGCCGAAACAGCCGGGCGACAAGCTGATCCAGCCGGATCTCGCGCGCACGCTGCACGCGATCGGCGAGCGCGGGCCGGAGGCGTTCTATCGAGGCCGCGTCGCCAGGAGCATCGTGGACAGCCTCGCCACCCGGGGCGGGATCGTCGGCCTCGACGATCTGGCGCGCGTCCAGGTCCGCGAGCGGCGTCCACTCGAATCGACGTACCGGGGCCACCGGATCGTCACCATGCCGCTGCCTTCGAGCGGCGGGTTCATCGTCTCGGCGCTTCTCAACGTGCTCGAGCGCGAACAGCCGCGCGCGGGCGGCTACCGGCCCGAGCGGTTCCTGCATGCGATGATCGAGACGGAGAAGCGCCTGTACGCCGTGCGTCAGAGGCTCGGCGACCCCGCCTTCAACCCCGGGGTGGAAGACCGGGTGCGGCAGATGATCGGCAAGGACTTCGCCGGCGATCTCTGGCGGCAGATCGGCGAGCAGGCCACTCCCGCCGCGGAGTTGGTGGTGCATCCGGAGCACGGGACCACCCATGTCTCCGCGATCGACGAGGAAGGCAACGCGGTCGCGCTCAGCACCACCGTGAACGACGCATTCGGGGCCTGCATCGTCGCAAAAGGGGCGGGGTTCCTCCTCAACGACGAGATGGACGACTTCGCGGTCGCGCCCGGAGTGCCCAACGCGTACGGCGTGATGGGAGACGTGGAGAACGCGCCGGGGCCCGGAAAGGTGCCGCTGTCCTCGATGGCGCCGACGTTCGTGTTCGGCCCGGACGGAGACCTCCTGCTGGCGATTGGCTCGTCGGGCGGGGCGTCGATTCCGACTTCGGTGGTGCAGGCCATCGTCCATATCGTGGACGACGGCATGGCCGTCGATCGCGCCATCGGGCAGTCCCGCTTCCACCACAATCTCTTCCCGGACGTGGTGCGCGTCGAGCCGAGCGGGCTCGAGGCGGCGACGGTGCGGGCGCTGGAGCAGCGCGGCCACAAGCTCCAGTTCGGAGGCGAGCCCTTCCAGGAGCATGGCCCGGGTTTCTTCGATACCCTGTGGGGAAAGGCCTGCGGGGTACAAGTGGATCCCGACACGCGCTGGCGCATGGCCGCCTGCGATCCGCGCAACGACGGGGGCGGCGCGATTCCGTAGTACGCTCGTCCAATGCTGCTCGCGTTCCTGCTCGCGGCGACGCTGGTCGGCCCCGCCGACGTCGAGTCGCTGGCGGCGGCCGCCGACGCGGTCGTGTACGGGCAGGTCGTGCGGCGAAGCAGTGCCTGGGCGCCGGGCGGCGGCCAGATCTTCACCACCGTGGTGCTGCGGCCCATCGAGACCTGGAAGGGCGCATCGGCGGGCGAGGTCTCCATCCTGGTTCCGGGAGGCGAGCTGGGCGAGCTCTCGCAGACGGTGCAGGGCGCGGCCGCTTTCAGTGACGCCGAGGAGGTGGTGGTCTTCCTGCACCGGCGCGCGCCTGGGACGTACGGCGTGGAGCGGCTGGCGCTGGGCAAGTTCGTGGTCGGCGCTCCTGCCGGGTCGCTCAAGCGGGCGCATCGGGATCGCCGCGGGCTGACCTGCCTGCGGTGCGATCCGGCCGAGTCGGACGATCTGCCGCTCGAAGAGCTGCGCGCGCGGGTGCTGGGGAGCGTGCAGCGGTGAGTCGCGGTAAAGCGAGCCGTGCGGCGCTCGCGCTGTTGTTCTGCGCGCTGCCGGCGCACGCCTGGAAGCGAACCTATACCAATGGGACGCCGCCGATGTGCCTGTGGTGGCTAAGCCGCGGCCACAGCTTCCAGATCGATGCGCAGGGGACGCCCGATGCCCCCACTGCCGATAGCTACAACGCCATCCGCAACAGCTTCCAGACCTGGGCGGCAGTCTCCTGCTCCGACCTCTCTTTTCCCGAAGAGTCTCCCTCCACCTCGCCCCAGGCCCGTCTAGTTGGCTATTTCCAGGGAGCCGCGAACCACAACCTCGTGCTCTGGCGGAGCAACGCTTGCCGCGACGTCGTTCCCGCGAACGATCCCTGCCTCACGCAGGGCGGCTGCTCCAACAAGTACGATTGCTGGGACAGCGGCTTGCATGGCGACAGCGTGATCGCGACCACCACCACCACCGCCAGAAGCCGGACCGGGGAGATCCTCGATACCGACATCGAGCTGAACGACGCCCCCTCGAGCACCGGCAGCAAGTTCACGTTCACGACGGTCGACGGGCCGCCGTGCACCACTCCACTGGAGACGGGCTGCGTGCGCATCGACGTGCAGAACACGGTCACGCACGAGGCGGGTCACTCGCTCGGCCTCGATCACTCCCCGGATCCGAACGCGACCATGTACGACAGCGCGCCTTCGGGCCAGACCAGCAAGCGCATCCTCGGAACCGACGACATCACCGGCATCTGCACGATCTACCCGCGCGGCGCGGCCACGGTTACCTGCCTCGCGCCGGGCAGCTCCGGCTGCGGGTGCTCGCAGGGTCAGAACGGGCCCGGCGCGGCGCTCGGGGCGCTGGCGCTCCTGCTCCACATCAGGCGCCGATCGAGGAACAGACCCCAGCTCCCCATCAAGAGCAGCACGAATCCGGCCGCGGCCAGTCGCTTCCAGAGCGGCAGCGAGAACTGAAACCAGAGCAGCAGGAAGGTGGCGACAATCGCGATCACCAGCGTGGTGGCGAGCCACGCGATCTCGCGGCGGGAGAGCTCGACCGCATGTTTCTGCTGCTGCGCCCGGGTGATCTCCGGAGCAGGCGGGTGCCCCCATTCCGGGCCCTCGATGAAGACGCGCACGCGATCGAGACCCCGCAGCATCCTCGTGCGCCGGGCGATCTCCACGAAGTGGTACACCTGCGCGCGCAGCGGGTCGAAGCTCTTCAGGGGCTTCACCAGCCCGTAGACCGGCTGCTCCGATTCGGGAACGAACGTTCCGAACAGGCGGTCCCAGATGCAGAGCGTGGCGGCGTAGTTCCGGTCGAGATAGCGCGGATTGACGGCGTGATGGACCCGGTGCTGGGAAGGCGTGTTGAAGATCCACTCGAACCAGCCGAGCTTTCCGATCAGCTCGGTGTGGATCCAGAACTGGTACAGCGTGCTGAGCGAGTCCATCACCAGGAAGGTCGCGGGTGGAATCCCGATCAGCGCGAGCGGAAGGTGCAGGGGCCAGATGGTCCAGACGGACAGCACCGCCTGCCGCAGCGCCACCGCCAGGTTGTAGTCCTCGCTCTGGTGGTGCACCGCATGGACCGCCCAGAGGACGTTGACCCGGTGCGAGAGGCGGTGCCACAAATAGTAGGCGAAGTCGACGGCGAAGAACGCGATCACCCAGGGCCAGATCGATCCTTCGCGGAAGCTGAAGAGCCGGTACTGGTACAACCACACGTACCCGCCGGTGATCACCGCCACCGAGAACACCAGGAAGATCTGTTGCGTCATGCCGCAAGAGAGATCGGCGATGACGTCCGCGAATCGATAGACCCTCAGGCCCCGGCGATTCGCCGCCCACAACTCGACACCGATGAGCAGGAAGAAGAACGGGATCGCCAGCGCAATCAGGTTCGGCATGACTGCTCACTCCGGCGCATCTTCCTCCAGATCCTCGTCGTCGTCCGGTTCTGCCAGCGGCGATGGCGCTGTCTTCCCCGGCGGGCTGTTCTCGAGCTTCCTTACCGACAGCCGCCGATCCTCTTCCCGTGCGCTGAGGGAGAGGTGGCCCTGTCCGTCGAGCTCGAAGGTAACCATCACCCGGGGCTCCGCAGCCCGGGCCCCGGACACACCGTCGATTTCCCACCATGCCTCGCTCTTGAGGTTGGCCGCGGTCCGTCCGGCGCCGCGCAATACATGAACGTACAGGCGCTTCTCGCTGTCCTTCCCGGTCGTGAAGCTCTCGGTGGCGCTGGTTGGGATCTCGCTGCCCTGGGAGAAGAGCTGGGACGCCGATCCGCCGGGCTGCTCGACGGAGATCGCTTCTCCCAGGGAGGGGGGCCGCCCCTCGCGCTTGCAGGCGGCCGCGATGAGGACCGCGAGCAGCGTCCTTCTCATTGCTTCAGGGCCTCCCCCAGCGCCTCGCCGAGCAGCCGGAGCGCATCGTCGATCTGGCCCTTGCTCACGACCATCGCCGGGGCGATCCGCAGTGAGTTCCCGTAGAGGCCGCCCTTACCGATCAGCAGCCCGCGCTTGCGCGTCGCTTCCATCAGGCGGTTCGTCCACTGCGGATCGGGCTCCTTGGTGCCGCGATCCTTGACCAGCTCGATCGCCTGCATCAGCCCCATCCCGCGCACGTCGCCGATGCCCTGGAAGCGCTCCTGCAGCGACTCCAGGCCGTCCCGCAGCGCCTTCCCCATCATCTGGCTATTGAACAGCAGCTTCTCTTCTTCGATCACCTTGAGGGTCGCAATCGCCGCCGCCATGCTGATCGGGCTGGCGCCGAACGTGGAGATGTTCGCAAACGTACCCTTGTCCGCGACCGGCGCCTTCGCCATGGTCAGACCGATGGGCTGACCATTCGCCATCCCCTTCGCGCTGGTGAGCACGTCCGGTTCTACCCCGTACTGCTGGACGCCCCACCATTTTCCGCCGGTGCGGCCCCAGGCGGTCTGGACTTCGTCCGCGATGAACAGCCCGCCGGCGTTGCGGGCGATGGGAACCGCGACCTCGAAGTACTCCTTCGGCGGGGTGATGAATCCGCCGACGCCGAGGATGGGCTCGGCCATGAACGCCGCGATCTCGCCGTCGGTGGTGGTCTCGATGAGCGACTTGAGGTCCTTGGCGCAGGCCATCCCGCAGTCGGGGTACTTCAGCCCGAAGTCGCATCGGTAACAGTACGGCGCGTGGGCGAAGCGGATGCCGGGGACCTCGCTCTGGGTGCGCGGGCGGTAGTGCTTGTTGCCCATCGTGCTGAGCGCGAGGGTGCCGCGGCCGGCGTAGTTGTGCCGGAGCACCACCAGCTCCTGCCGGCCGGTCGCTTCCTTCGCCAGCGCGACCGCGGTCTCGTTCGCTTCCGTGCCGGAATTGGTGAAGAAGACCTTCGCGCGCTCTTTCATCGGACGCAGCTCGACCACCTTCTCGGCCAGCTCGAGCTGCGGCAGCGTCGGGTAGAGGGTGGAGACGTGCACCAGCTTGCGCTGCTGCGCGACGGCGGCCTCGGTCACCGCCGGATGGCAGTGCCCGACGCTGACGGTGAGGATGCCGCCGAAGAAGTCCAGGTACTCGCGCCCCTCCACGTCCTTGACGAACATTCCCTTGCCGGACTCGAGGGCCAGGGCCTGCTCGTAGTAGGTGCCGACGTTGGGGAACAGCAGCTCCTTCTGCTTGCGGCGGACGGTTTCCGCATTCCACTCCATTCGGTCACTCCCAGCGAAATGATTCCATGTAACACGATCTTGCCGTCGGCGTGGATCGTCGCCAGCCGCCCGCTCATGCTGAGGACCTCACCCGTTCAAGTACGCGCTGATCGCGCCCTCGATGACAGCCAGGCGCGGGAGCGAGATGACGAGACCTAGCTCGTGGCCACTTCGCTCACCGGCTCAGCGCCCCAGATGGTGGCGGACTCGTGATCCAGATCGAGCGAGTACGTCAGAAGGTGCGAACCCATCCGCAGGATCAGCGGGGCTTCCTTGTGCACGTGCCCGGTGCCGAGCTTGCGGACCTCGAGCGCCGCCTCCAGCACGCCCAAGACCGCGCGCTTGGCACGGTCGCGCAGGCCGACCGTGCCCCGCATCTCGATCTCAGCATCCACCGTGAGGAAGACCTGAGGCACCATCTCGTAGGAGAGTACCGACGGTACGGAAGCCAAGTTCAGGAGCGCATTTTCCCTGTCCAGCACCGGACTCCCACGTGGCTTTCATGTCGAACTCTCGACAGTGGCTGTGCGTCATATTTCGCAAATGCGGTGCGAGCTCACGGCGGGACGATGCGCGCGCCTTCGCGGCGGAAGCACGAGGATCCCTGCAGGAGCACGCCGCCGACCCACCGGTCCGCCGCCCGTGTCCGGTAGTCGAGTCTCCCCGCCAGGCACTGCGCGCGCGCCGGTTCGTCGAACATACCCGCCTCGTGCAGCTCCGTCACCACGCGGGCGAAGAACAGATCGGTGATCCAGGGCACCGCCTCGCGCGCCCGAACGCGCGGAAACGAGCCTTCCTCCTCCAGGATTGCCCGTTCGGTGCGGGAGAGCCCGCTCCCGACTTCCGGAAGCTCTTCGATGAGGCGCCGCAGCGCCGGGCCCATCTGCGGGGGCAGACGGGACAGGTCGAGAGATTCGAGCGCGCGCGGGTCGGGCGAGGCCAACGCCTCCCAGGCGGCGCGTGCCTGGGCGCGGTCGTAGCGCTTGCGGGAGGCAAGCAGCCGCGCGAAATCTTTCTGCTGCGGAACGGGATCCTGCGTGACCACCGCCGCCGCGTCGATGAGGACGAGATGGTGGAGCAGGGCGAGCTGGCAGGTGAGGTCTGCCTCGAACCAGAGAACGGTCTCGTCGGACCTGCTGCAGAGCGCGACGTCCCACCGCTCGAGCTGCGCGCGCACCTCGTCGAACGCGCCGGCGCCGTTCTGCGCCAGCCATCGCGCGCGCACCTCTCGGAACTGCGCAGTTCCCGGGTCGCCGCGGACCGGTCCTTGATCGAGCACGTCCGACCAGGCGACCACATCCTCCGTTTGCGGGACAGTCTCGCGCGGCAACTTCGGTCGAAGCTGCCCCTCACCACCATCGAAAACCGGAGGGCCGCGATATGGCCCGAAAGAACCCGACGCTTCCGGCCAAGGCTTCCGCGCGCTCCGCATCCGAGGCGCGCGCAGATCTGGTCGCGCGCGCAGCGCGCAATGCGGAGGGAGCCACGCTCTGTCGCTCCGACCCGCTCGGGGACGCGCAGGCCGTTGCCGCAGTGGTGCGCGCGGTCGAGAGCCACGCGGCGGAGCTGTCGCGGCGCGGGCTCGACGGCGCGTACTGCGAGGCCGCGCTGCAGCTCGCGCGCGAGATCGAGCATCATCTCCAGGCGATGCCGGCGGCGGCGGTGAGCGCGCGCGTGCGCTCGCAGGAGGCGGCCGATCTGCTCGCCGACGCAGCCGCCACGGCGCAGGCGGTGCGCACGGCGGTGCTGCGGGTCACGCGGAGCGCGGACGGCCGGCGCGTGGCGCGCGATTTCGGCCTCGGCGATCCGTTCTCGACGCGCCAGCCGGCGCATGTCGCACGCGCGCTCACCCGCATCCTCGCGGCGCTCGAGGTGCACCGGGAAGTCCGCGACGACATCGGGCTCTTGCCGGAAGACGTGCAGACGATGCAGGACCTGGCGCGCGACCTGGGCGCGATCGCCGGGGCGCCGGCCACCGTTTCCGATGAGCAAGCGCAGCTGCTCGAGGCGCAGGGAGCGCTGCGGGCGTTCTTCGATCTGTTCGCGGCGAAAGCGTCGCTCGCGCTCGCCGCCGATCCCGACGAGCGCGCGCGTGTGCTCTCCTTGCTTCCACGGGTGGAGGAACGACGACATCAGCGCCGCGAGCCTACCCGGGCCTCCGGCTAAGGTCCCTTTTACCGCCTCCGGTATTCACGGGTTATGGAGGGAACCCGGAGGGGGACACGATGAAAACGTTATGGAGCGGAATGCTGGCGGCATTGATGCTCGTGCCCGCGATGGCGCGCGCGGATCGGGCGGAGCGAATGGAGAAGCGCGCCGACCGGATGGAGCGCCAGGGCGAGCGCCGCCAGAAGCGCGGGGAGCGGCGCGAGGAGCGTGGCGAGAAGCTGACCCAGAAGGCGGAGGCCAAGGATCAGCGGGCCGAGGAGCTGCGCGCCGAGGGCCATGTGAAGGCCGCCAACGCGCTCGAGCGGGTCGCGGACCGGCAGGAGCGGCGCGGCGAACGGCTGGAGCGTCAAGGCGAGCGCATGGAACGGCGGGGCGAACGGCGTGAGAAGCGCGGTGAGCGTTTGGAGCATCGTGCCGATGCGCTCGAGCAGCGCAAGGCCAACGCGCACGCAGCGACGCCGGCGACGCCTGCGGACCCGACCGTCAGCCCGGCGACCCCGGCGGTTCCTGCGAACTGAAACCGAGCCTGATCCACTCGTGAAGGCGCGCCCCCGGTCGTGGGCTCGGGGGCGCGCTCGTTTTTCGCCGTTGCCTCGGGTTCGCCCTTGAAAGCATCTGCACGCTCGTGCGTACGTTACGGACCCATGAACGCCGAGATGCTGCAGATACTCATCCCGATCGTCGCGATCCTCGGCGTGTTCGGCTTTCCCGTCGCGATGGTGTTCGGTTGGAAATGGTTCAAGTTCAAGGACAAGGAGCTCCAGCTGGACGCGGAGATGCGCAAGACGTCGGGCCAGGCGCTGGAGGCGCGCGTGCAGCGGCTCGAGTCGGTCATCCTCGCGCTCGATTCGGATCTGCGCGCCAAGCTCGGGGCGGCCCGCTCGCTCCGCAACGACCTCTTGGAAGCGCCCGCCACGCCGGAGAGCAGCCAGGCCGCCCGGCAGCTGGGATCGCCCGGCAAGTCGCGGTAATGCGTAGCTTTGCCGCATGAACAGCCTTCTCGCAGGCGCGGTCCTCTTCGCGCTCGCCCCGGACCCGACGCGATCGACGTATTCTCTCTTGCCGGCCGCGGCGCTGGCGCAAAGCACGAGTGAGCGACCGGATTCAGCGCAGCGCGGCTCGACGCCGAACCCGACGGAGATGAACAGCGCCGCCGACACCTCGCAGCGTGGATCACGCGGGAGCACCACCGGCGGGGAGGAGCGCACCGGGCCGCCCGCCGCCGGGATCGAGAGCGGCGACGCGAACGGAATGGCCGGCGGCCGCACCGATGAAGGCCCGCGCGGTGGCACCGGCATCCGCGAGGGCGCGCCGCAGATCGAGCGCGAGCGCGCGCGGGCGCGCGTCAATTCGCAGGCCCGGCGGCGCAACCGGAAGGGCTCCCTGGAGCGGCCTGCGGAATCTCCACCGCAGAGGAACGAGCATCCGAAGGCGATGGGCTCGGGAGCGCCGATGACTCCGGTCGATCAGGAGCCCCGTCCCGAAGGCCGCAATTACGTCGAAGGCGCCCAGCACGGCGGCGCCGGAGGCGTCGCCAGCGGCACCGCGGATGCGCCCGGCGGCTCGTCGACCGAGGGTACCGCCGGAAAGGGCGCGCAGGCCCAGCCCGACAAGAAGCCCTCGTCAGGTCCGCGCGAAAACGAGCAGCAGCGCTGAGAGAATGGCCCTTATCCTTCGTCGAGCAGGTCGGCCAGCTTCTCCGGCTCCAGCACGATCTTGAACTCGCGCGCCCCGTGCGAGGTGAGCTGCTTTTCCCAGCTGGCGAGCCGCGCGCGGTACGCCATGGGATTCGCGTTGTCGGGGCCGAGCCGCTTCACGTTCATCGCCAGCACGCGCACGCCCTTCAGCTCGTCCGGGGCCATTTCCCGCTTCACCCCCCGGGGCAGGTCCTCCTCCATGTCGCTGAAGATCACCATCGTGCGCCGGCCTGCGTTGGTCTCGCGCAGGTACTCGGCGCCCAGCATCATCGCCCCGCGGATGTCGGTGTGCGCGGTGCGCATGGGCTTGCGGCTGAAGGCCTCCAGCGTGTTCGCCAGGGCCAGTTTCTGGGCGTTGGCCCTCGAGGGGCGCACGTCCAGCGTCATGCTGGCCTCGACGTTCGCCCTGGTGTAGCTCTCGCTGCCGATCCGGATGACGATCAGCGTATCTCCCGGCGTGAGCTTCGGGAGCAGGCCCTTGCGGATCACCCCGACCACTTCGGGACGCTGGTCCGCGTAGGTCCCCGAGACGTCCACGAGCGCGACGACGGCCTGGGCATACTGCGCCCCGCTCGAGCAGGAGCTGGCCAGAAGCGCTGCCGCCAGGACGGACGTCCGGATCATGGCCGCGCTCCCCCGCGCACCCCGACCGAACCGACGGTGCCCTGGCGCGAACCGCTGGTCACGATCCGCTCGATCTGCAGCGGAATCACGATGTAGATGTCGTACACGTGGCGGGCGGCTTCGCAGAGATAGCGCATGCCGTGGCCACCCAGCCGGCAGACCATGCTGCCCAGGTGCATCGCGCCAGTCACCGCGCTGAGGACGATGTGGCCGCCGGTCGAGATCATCGTCTCCAGCGGAACGGCCACCATCGCGAGGA
>VBKQ01000339.1 GCA_005879505.1 Deltaproteobacteria bacterium | reverse complement strand
TCCAAGAGCGGTATTGCCCCATCGGATCGTCCAGGATCACCAGCGAGGTGGCCTTCACGGCGGCGAGGAGCACGGGCACCACCAGGGGAAAGAGGAGCAGAGGCAGAAGCGTCTGGCGGGCGCGCGTCTGCGACGTCATCGCGGCGTAGAGGGTGCCCGGGGCGGAAAGGCCGGCCGTGCCGATCAGGATCACCGCGAGGAGCGAGAGCAGACGGAGCGTCCCCGCGTCGTAGAGGACGACCATCACCGGGACGAGCGCCATTCCCAGGAGCGCGAGCTGGGCCCAGTTGGCGAGCGCCTTTCCGTAGTACAGGGCCCGCGTGCTCGCCGGGAGGAGGAGCAGGCCTTCGAGCGCCTGCTCTTCCATCTCGCGCTCGAAGCTCTCCGCGAGCGACAACGTCGAGGCGAGCAATAGCCCCAGCCAGAGAAAGCCTGCGGCGTGCTGGCGCAGCGCCGACGAATCCGGGCCGATGGCGAAGCTGAAGAGGAGGAGCGCGGCGGCGCCGAAGGCGAAGATGGCCACCATCTGCGTCCTTCCCCGCCATTGCAGGAGAAGGTCCTTGCGGAAGGCGACGAAGAGCGCGTTCATGCGCCCTCCGCGAAACCGAGCGCATCCGCTCCTTGCGGCTCCGGCAGCTGCGCGGCGGCGCCGGCGTAGACCAGCCGGCCCGCTTCGAGGACCAGCCCCAGGTCGCAGAGCTTGCGGCCGCGGGCGATCAAGTGCGTCGCCATCAGCACCGTGGCGCCTTGCGCGCGCAACCTCTGCAGCAGGCTGTCGATGAGCAGGAACCCCGGGGCGTCCAGGTGGCCGTACGGCTCGTCGAGCAAGACGACCTCCGGCCGCTGCAGCAGGACGCTGGCGAGCGCGAGCCGCTGGCGCATGCCGGCCGAGAACGTCTGCACCGGATCGTCGCCACGATCCGCGAGGCCCACTTCTTCGAGGTGGCCGAGGAGAGCCCTGCGTCCGGCATCCGCGCCGAGAAACCGGGCGACCACCGCCAGGTTCTCGAGCGCCGTCAGCGGCTCGTACAGATGCGTCCGGTGGCCGAGCAGACCGACCTTGCGCCGCACCAGCTCCCGCTCGGCGCGCACGTCGTGGCCGAGGATGCGCGCCGTCCCCAGGTCGGGCCGGATGGCGGTGGCCAGCACGCGCAGCAGCGTGGACTTTCCCGACCCGTTGCGGCCCGTGACCATGGCCAGCGCGCCGGCGGGAACCTCGAAGCTGACGTCGGCCAGGGCCCAGCGGCGGCCATAGCGCCGGCAGAGCCCGGCCGCGGCGACGGCGATCATCCGGCAATGCTACTCCCGCTACGAGCGCCCAGTCTCAATTCTTGGAGACCGCCCCGCCTCTCCTCTGATCGATTTTGAAATTTTTTGCGCTCACTGTTTGAGCTGCACACCCCTCGGCGTATTGGCGCGCTTCTGCTCCGGAATGCGCCTTCGCGGTTCCTTGACGGCCTCCGGAGTTGACGGAACCATCGCCCCAACCTGCCTGAGGAACATGACTTCGACCAGCGCCGGCCTTCGGTTCTCCTCGTTCAGTCAGTTCAGCTGCTTCAATTGCCACGGACATGAGCAGCCGCTGACCGACATGCTGCACGTCAGCTTGACGATGTCCGCGGGCGCCTCCCTCCCGGACGGCGGCATCGCATATGCGTACGACAGCGTCTCGTGCTTGAGCTGCCACGCCACCGGGACCAGAGTGCCCTTCGACCACGCCGGCATCACCGGGGGCTGCGCATCCTGTCACGCCACCGGCGCGGCCTTCGCCGCTTTCCCCGTGGGCGGAGTCGGTCTGGACGGCGGGGCCTTCACGCACCCGCCCATCGGCACCGCCGACTGCGGAGCATGCCACTCGACGACGACCTGGCTTGGCGCGGGCAAGGCGCCCACCAACCTCGCCAGCGACCCCTCACAGGACGTGGCCGTGGCGGAGCTGATCCCTTCTTACGGAGGTACGTCCATCTTCAGCCTCACTCCGGCGACCGAATCGCTGCCGATGCCGATGAATCACCAGACCACCGATCTACCGGCGGCCACTCTCGGCACCTGCGCGAGCTGCCACGACACCAGCACCGGCACCTACTTCCCCGGCTTGCTGCACTCCTCGCTGGCCAACAGCGTTCCGGTGCTGCCGCAGCCGACCTTTTGCATGGACTGCCATGGCTCCTCGATGCCGAGCGGCTTCGTCGGCCCGACGAACGCGGCGAGAAACCCCGCATCGGGCGCCATGAAGCATGACGCCGTGGTCTGGAACAGCGCGGGGCCGACCACCATGACCGCGGTCCCTTATGACTGCGCGGTCTGCCACGCGCCCCCTTCCAAGGCGCTGGTAGCGACGTGGTCGACCAATCTGGCGGGAACCACCCCCGCGTTGTTCCACGCGTCGCTCACCGCCGCCATGCAGCCGCAGCCGGCGTCCTGCGTCGACTGCCACGCCAACTCGAGACCGAACGCCGTGCTGACGTCGGCGAACTCCACCATGGCCGCGGGCCTGGCGTTCGATCACACGGCCGGCCCGGCCCTGGGCGACTGCGCTTCCTGCCACGTGAACTCCTCGGCGACGGCGTCGCAGTGGACGTCGTGGTCGCAAGGCAAGTTCCACCTGCCGGGCAGCGCGAGCCCCGCGACCTGCTTGCCGTGTCACGCCGGCGAGCGGCCCGTCTCGACCTCGGGCTGGGTGAGCACCACCTACCAGAACTCGCCGTTCGACTACGGGACGACCAGCTCGGGTATCACGCATGGCGATGGCCAAGACTGCGCCACCTGCCACCGCGGGCCGGGAACCGGGGTCTGGGGGAGCACGCAAAACTGGGCAGGCGGGTATTTCACGCATAGCGCGGCGGCGATCTCGGGCACCACCTGCGTGGCCTGTCACGTGAGCCAGCGGCCGACCACCGTCATCACGCCACCCGGCGGAACGCCATTCGATCACTCCGCCAACGGCATTGGCGACTGCATCGGTTGCCATCAGGCCACCGTGGCGGCGGGCAGGTACGTGAGTTATCTCCCGCTGCCCGGCGGCGACTGGAAAGGTGGCGTGGGGTATCCGGGTTCGACGCCGGTCGGCTCGCCAAACCAGTTCATCACGGTGACCGAAGTCAACCTGAACCGGACGGGCAGCCTGGTCTCGAGCTCGAGCTCGATCTCGGCGACGCTCTACAACATGATGCTCCACGTCTCGGCGGCGCTGCCGCCGGAGCTGAACGCCGGCCCGACCGCGACGCCCGACTACACCAAGTGCTGGCACTGCCACACCAACACGAACGGGACGGTCACCTCCTATGCGAACGGGGTGTACCACTCCGCGCTGAGCAACTACTCGGCGACTCCGGGTGGGGCCATCACCCCGCTCCCGCAGCCGACCAGCCTGTGCACCGACTGCCACGTCCAGATGCGCCCGACGGGCATCGTGATGAAGGCCGGGTCCGACCTGCAGCCGATGGACCACAACGTGACCTTCGCCGCGCCGGTGACCATCGGCGGCGTCTCGGTGACGGGCGTCACTGGAATCGAGTGCGCGGTCTGCCACCACAACCCGGGCGTCAGCTGGGCGGACGGCCTTCCGGCGCAGTCGCCGCTGTTCCACGCGAACATCGGCGCGGCGGTGCCGCAGGACTGCAACGCCTGCCACTACCCGCTGATGGCCGATGCGGCCAAGTCCGACCTGACCAACGGGACCCGCTACAGCATGCGGCACAAGTCGGGCCAGATCACCTTCCAGAGCTGCCAGACCTGCCACACGACCGCGCTGGCGAAGGCGACCACGACCTCGATGGCAGCCACGCTCTGGCAGACCGGCGCCTATCACTCCTCGCTCGCGACGCAGCCCAAGGCGTGCGTCGACTGCCACATGCCGACCCGGCCCGCGGCGAACGCCTCGACGCAGAGCAGTTGGACGTACACGCTGGCGATGGGGAGCACCACGACCAACCAGGCGCAGTGGATGAACCACGGCTCGAGCTCCGTGGCCGGAAAGGACTGCGTCGTCTGCCACGCGGCCGACGCGAAGGCGTCGGGAAGCGCGTGGAGCAAGGCGGACAAGTTCCACGGCCCGGTAGCCAGCGTGGCCACCTGCAAGGAGTGCCACGGCCTCACCAACGGCGGCGGCTCGGTGGCAGGCACGAAGAACAACCTACCCGTGGGTCTGACCAACTCCGCGATGCTGACGATGGCGAGCGGAGATGCGACCACCGGGGTGCCGGCTGGCACGCATGACCAGATCTCGCACACCGACGTCAACGTCTCGGGCCACGACTGCAACTTCTGCCATACGCAGGCAGGCGTATCGACCGTGGCCGGCATCCAAGGCCAGGAATGGGCGCAGGCGAGCTTCCACGTGAAGTTCACGTCGGCGAGTCCGTTGGTGATGAACGGCACGACGGGGCGCTGCAGCAACTGCCACTTGAACATCAAGCCCGGCCCGACCTTCACGACGTTCGACCACAGCACGTTCACCGCTACGTCGGGAACTCCGGACTGCAGCACCTGCCACTCGTGGCCGGGGAGCGGCACGGCCCAGAGCCCGAGCTGGCTCGGCGGCGCCGCCATGCCCGCGTACATCTCGGTTGGCGGGTTCACCATCCCGCAGCCTCCGGCGACCACGTCGATTCTGCAGACGGGCATCGGCAACCTGCCTCACCCGTCCGTCGCGGTCGGCGTGGCCTGCACGACCTGCCACACGACTTCGACCGGCGGCAGGCCGGCCATGGGGTACGACCACCTCTCCACGTTGATCAACTCGAACTGCGGTTCGTGCCATGAAGCGGGAACCAACCTGATCGGTACCCTCTGGAACGGCGCCACGGCGCAGGCCTCCGGCGCGGGCGACTCCCGGCCTTACACGCTCGCCTCCGTCCTCGCGGAGGGCAGGATGACCGTCACCTATCCGAAGCACTTCTACCCGGTGGACTGCAACCAGTGCCATGTCGTGCCCTCCGGTAATGGCTACGTGACCACGGGCACGGCGTACGGTTCCGCGTGGACGTTCCCGCACAGCACGAGGAAGATGACGAACCCCTCGACGTGCGTGATGTGCCACACCAACGGCATCCCATAACAGCCGGCGGCTTGGCCGCCGGCGGCGTTTCCCTACGATTGCTCGTGTTACACCCGCCGCCGTGCGTCTGCCTTCGTATCCCATCTTGGCCGCAGCGGCCTGCGCTGCAGGAGCAGCTGCAGCTGCATCCCCGCCCGA
>VBKQ01000338.1:7949-11550 GCA_005879505.1 Deltaproteobacteria bacterium | reverse complement strand
GACTGGATGAAGGCGCGTCCGGACACGAACCTTGCCTTGGCCCGCGCTCGCACCGCCTATGCGGCCCTTCCCAACGGCGGATCCGGCCAGCAGTGCAGCCAGGACCTCGAGCTCGCGTCCCGGAGCGGAAACTCTTGCGCGAAGTGGACGCTGGACCTGGGCGGTAGTGGCACGTGCGACGCCCTGGAGCTCCGTCTCGGTCTCGACGGGACCATCCTGCAGCGCCTGCCGTTCGAGTTGGAGAGCAACCGCGACGGCATGGGACGCACGAAGACCTGCACGCTGCGTTTCTGGCCTACCGCTCTGAAGTAGAGGGCTTCCCAGGCGGGTCGGAACCGGAGTAGAACGCGCCGCTCACCGATGGCGCTCCCGACTTCCGTCGTCTCCGCAAAGCCCGCGTCGCACGCCGCCGGCCTCCTCGTCTTTCTTGTCCGCGAGGGCGAGAAGCTCATCCCGGTCGATGGCGTGCTGGATGGGCTGTTCTCGCGCTGCGCCAAGGAGGAGGAGTTCACCGGCAAGGAAGGCCAGATGCTCTCCCTTCACACGCACGGCAAGATCGGCGCCGAGCGCATCGCAGCGATCGGCATCGGAAAGGAGAGGGACGCAGACCGCACGCTGGACCAGCTCAGGACTGCGGCGTCCCGCGCGGTGAAGCTGGCGAAGTCGGCCGGCGCGAAGTCGCTTGCCATCGTCGTGCCGGCAGCCGATGCGGCGCAGGTACAGTCCCTTGCCGAAGGCGCGTCGCTCGGCGCGTACGTCTTCGATCGGTACAAGAAAGAGAAGAAGCCGCTCAAGCTCTCCCGCGTCGAGCTGCTGCTCGAGGCCAAGCCCCCGCGGGCACTGCCGGATGCTGCCCGCCTCGGATGCGAGATCGCCGATGCCGTCTGCGCGGCGCGCGACCTTGTGAACGAGCCGCCGCGCAACGTAACGCCGCGCGCGCTCGCCGCCGAGGCGCGCAAGATGGCCCAGCAAGCGGGCCTCAAGTGCGAGGTGCTGGGGCGGGCGCAGATCGAGAAGCTGGGCATGAACCTCTTCCTCGGCGTCGCACAGGGCAGCGCCGAGGAGCCGCAACTCGTGCGCATCTCCTACCGGCCTGCCCGCGCGAACGGCAAGGCGCTGGCGCTCGTCGGCAAGGCGATCACCTTCGACTCGGGCGGACTGTCGCTGAAAACGGCGCAGGGCATGGAGGACATGAAGACGGACATGGCCGGCGCGGCGGCGGTGATCGCGGCGATGCGCCTGGTCGCCGCGCTAGAGCCGCCCTTCCCGGTACACGGATATTTCGGAGCGTGCGAAAATCTCCCCAGCGGCACCGCTTACAAACCGGGCGATGTCATCGTCGGGAAGAACGGCACCAGCGTCGAGGTGCTGAACACCGACGCCGAAGGACGCCTGGTGCTCGCGGACGTGCTGGCCTGGGCGGTCGAGGACAAACCGGCAGCGCTGGTGGATCTGGCGACGCTCACCGGCGCCATCCTCGTCGCGCTCGGTCCCTGGACCGCGGGCCTCTTCAGCAACGACGAGCAGCTCGCGAGCGAATTGCTCGCCTGCGCGCGCCGGGCCGGCGAGCCCCTCTGGCGGATGCCGCTGCCCGCGGAGATGGAAGAGCTGATCAAGAGCCCGGTCGCCGATCTGAAGAATACGGGAGGCCGCTTCGGTGGCTCGATCAATGCGGCGCTGTTCCTGCAACACTTCGTCGGGAAGGTGCCGTGGGCGCATCTGGACATCGCCGGGCCTGCCTCGATCGACAAGGACCGCGGCTACAACTCGCGGGGCGGAACCGGCGCCGGCGTCCGGCTCCTGGCGGAATGGATCCGGCGCCGCGCGGAAGCGACTCCTCCGGCGCGGGCGGCTGCGAAGAAACGCTGAGCTACGGCGCGAGGAGCGCCGGCACTGCCGACTGTCCGGGACCGCCGCGCAGCTCGACTCTTCCTCCGGGCAGGCAGACGTCGATCTCGCTGCGGACCCGGAAGCGTCCCGCAAGGTAGATCCCCGGCTCGACCGAAAAGCAGGTGTCCGCCAGGTGCCGCCGGGTATCGCGGGTCTCGAAATCATCGTTGTTCACGCCGTCGCCGTGGCCGTGGTGGTCGATGCTGTGGCCGGTGCGGTGCAGGAAGCGTTCCCCGTAGCCGGCGTTCGCGATCACATTGCGTGCCGCGGCATCCACCTCGGCGCCGCTGGGGAGCTTGCCGAACCCGGCGCGCTGCCGCAGCAGTTGCACGGCCGCGTCGCGCGCCTGGAAGACGTAACCGGCAATGCGCTGGATCTCCGCGGGGACGCTCTCGCCGAGGAAGTAGACCCGCGTCAGATCGCCATAGATACCCGCGGGCGCGAGGCGCGCGCTGAAGTCGAGCAGGAGCAGACTGTTGTGGCCCGCCAGTGCGCCGCCTTCGGGAGGCGGCGAGTAATGCGGATCCGCCGTGTGGGCATCGACCGCGACCCCCGGCCAGCCCTCGATGTCGAATCCCTCCCGCGCCCAGCGCGCCCTCGCGAACTCCTGCAGCTCTCGCTCCGTCGCCGGCCGGTCCTCGCGCACCCGCCTGGCCGCCTCCTGCGCCACCGCCTCGAGGTCGCCGCTGACCAGCTCGGCGGCGCGTGCCTGCGAGGCGAGCTCTTCCGGCGTGAGCGTGCTCTCCAGCTCCGCGACGAGGTCCGCGCTGGAGACGATCTCCGCTCCCATCGACCGCACCAGCTCGAGCGTCCCTCCGTCCACGCGCGCGACCGTGGGAATCTCGTTGCGCGGCGAGTAGTCCATCGCCACCCGGCGGACGCCGCGCAGCAGCGCACCGAGCTCGCGGTCCCGCGTCCTCCAGGACGTGTACGTGGCGGAGCTGCCAGGCACGCCGTCGAGCGCGCGCGGCTCGATCGCATGGAGGAGCTTGCGCGGTTGTCCTTGCGCCGGGACGAGGCAGTACCAGCGGCGGGAGCGCGCGCCGGCGGGATCCAGCCCGAGCACGCGATAGGCGATCTCGTCGGAGCGGCGGAAGTCGAAGAACAGCCAGCCGTCGAGCTTGTCGCGCTGCAGCGCACGCTGGATGCGCGCCATCCGTTGCGGCGTGAGGCCCTCATAGGTCGGCGCCGTTCCGGCCGGAGCAGGAGCGGCCATTCCGGCGTCCGCCGGCGCGCCATCGGGCAGCTGAGGCGTGGGAAGCTGCGCGAGCGCCGCGCACAACAAGGCCCAGATCACGGTCCACCTCGCTGATCTCCCAGAGCGCTAACTGTCCTTGCCGCCGCTCCCGCGGAAACCGTCTTCTCGGTCCCGGAAGAGCACGTTGAACGTAGTCAGCGATCCGTAGCACCCGGTGATGTAGCTCTGCAGATCCACCTTCTCTGCGCCGCTGAGCTTGCCGTTCGCGTTGATCTTCTGCTCGAGGACGCGGAGCCGATCCCGGATCATCACCACCTTGTGGAAGAGCGCTTCGAGCGGAAGCTCTTTCGGCTGCAAAGCCGGGTCTGCCGGCTTGAGCACCGCCACGCCGCCCTCCCATTTGGGCGCGAGCGGAGCCGGTCCGCCACCGCGCTCTTCGTCCATCGCCTCCCGGATCAGCGCTTTCAGCTCCTCTCGCGTCATCTCCACCTCCCCGACCGGTCCGTCCGGAAC
>VBKQ01000338.1:0-7838 GCA_005879505.1 Deltaproteobacteria bacterium | reverse complement strand
AGATCGGAGCGAACGTGCAGATGCGGCCGATCTCCGACGGATCGGCGAGGCAATCCTCGACGTCGGGACAGTTCTCCAGCGGCGGTAGAGCCGGCATGTCACCCTCCACCGTATACGACGCGGCCCCGTACGACGGTAGCGGTGACGGGCACGCCGGGAAGCTCGTCCGCGTGGACCGCCATCACGTCGCGTCCGAAGACGGTCAGGTCGGCGTCGAATCCTTCACGGATGCAACCGCGGCGCGTTTCGGCGAATTCCGCCCAGGCCGCGCCGGCGGTGTACGCGTGCAGCGCCTCGTCGCGGCGCAGGCGCTGCTCCGGCATCCAGGCGGGACCCCGGGCTGGCTTGCGCGTGACCGCGGCGCGAAGGCCCTCCCGCGGATCGAACTCCTCCACGGGAAAATCGCTGCCAAATGCGAGCGGCGCACCGGCGTCGAGCGCCTGCCTCCAGGCGTACGCGCCGCGCTGCCGCTCCGTCCCGTGCCCCAGCCGCCCTTCCGCCCAGGGCGCGTCGCTGGTCGCGTGCGCCGGCTGCATCGAGGCGATCGCTCCCGACCTCTTGAGCAGCGGCACGTCCCGCGCGCGCAGGATCTGGAGATGCTCGGCGCGCGGCCGCAGGGTGCGAGGCACCCGGGTGAACGCCCCGAGCACCAGCGCGCAAGCGCGATCGCCGATGCAATGCACGCTCGGCTGATATCCCGCCGCCGCCACGCGCTGGATCCGCTCCTCCAACTCGCGCGGATCGAGCAACCACAGTCCGGTATTCCCCGGATTGTCCTCATACGGCTCGGACATGGCGGCGCCGCGGCTGCCCAAGGCACCGTCGGCGAAGAGCTTCACGCTCCGGATGCCGAGAAGGCCGATGGATCGCCGCTCGCTCCAGGCGCGCATCTGCTCGTCGAGGTCCGCGCCCTGGCCGTTGATCATCGCGTACACGCGGATCGGCAGCGAATCGCGCTCGGCAAGACGCACATATGCCGCCAGCACTTCCGGTCCGGCGCTGGCATCGTGCACGGCGGTGAGGCCGGCCGTGGCGAGCACATGCAGCGAGCGCAGGAGCAGCTCCTCGGTCTCGCGCGGGCCCGGCGCGGGGATTGCGCGCACGACCACGTCCATGGCCGTATCGATCAGCACACCGGAGGGGGTCCCGTCCGGGCGCCGGAGGATGCGTCCCCCGGGAGGGTCCGGAGTCGACGCCCCGATAGCCGCCGCGCGGATCGCGGTCTCGTTGCACCAGAGCGCGTGGACGTCGACGCGGGAAAGCGCAACCGGATTCCGCGGCGTCGCCGCGCTGAGCAGCGCCGCCCCGGGGAAGTCGCGCCCCGGCCAGAGGTTCTGGTCCCACCCGCTGCCGCGAACCCATGTCCCTTCCGGCAAGTTGGCGGCGAATCGGACCACGCGGTCGACGCACTCCTGCTCCGAGGCCGCACCTGCGAGGCGCACTTCGGTCTGTGTCCGCGCGTGCAAGAAGGGGTGGCCGTGGGCATCGATGAGACCGGGAACGGCGCAGCCTTCTCCCAGCTCGATGAACTGGAGGTCGCTGCGCGCTTCGCGCTGGCACTGCTCGCGCGTGCCTACCCGGGCAAACCGGCCATCGCGGATCAGCACCGCCGTCGCGCCGGGCTTTTCCGGGTCCAGCGTGTGCAGGTTTCCGGCGACGAGGAGATCGGGCATCGTGAAACTTCCGGCCTGTTTCCACGTTACATGACGCAGATGGACGCGCGCCACCACCTCGACGGCAGGCTCCTGTTCACGCTGGCGGCGGCGGCCATCGCCGGACTGCTGTTCTGGAACACCTGGCCTCTCTACCCGCTCAAGCTCCTGGTCGTGCTGATGCACGAGAGCGGGCACGCGGCGGCCACCCTCATGGTGGGCGGATCGGTGGACGCGATCCGGATCAGCCCGGATCAGGGCGGGGTGACCCTGGCGCGCTTTCCGCCCTCCATCCTGCGCGAGATCGCGGTGTCCAGCGCCGGATACGTGGGATCGGCGGTGTCAGCCTGCGTCCTCCTCTACGTCGCCGCGCGTGCGAGGGAAGGACGGTGGCCGCTGATCGCGCTCGCCGGCTGGTGCGCGCTGGTGGCGGTGCTGTACGTGCGGGACGCGTTCACGCTCGCATTCGTGGGCGGCTGCGCGCTGGCGTTGGGGCTGCTCGCTCGCTACGGCGCGGCCTGGCTGCGGCGCGCCGTGCTGGTCTTCCTCGCCGCATTCTCCTCCTGCTACGCGCTCTACGACATCCGCGACGATCTGCTCCACGTCAGCTCCTGGTCGGGCGGCACCGACGCTGACGCGCTGGCGCGCGCGACGTTCATTCCGGCCATCGTCTGGGGTATCGGGTGGGGCGCCGTCTCCATCGCGCTCCTCGCCCTCACGCTGCGTCAGATCCTCGTCTCCGCGCCACCTGTCACGGCCCGGTGATTCCGCCGATTCTCGAAAGATCGTTGCTGAGCGCCTTCGGCGCCCGCGATGGACATGCCATAGCTTACGGCATGGCTACCCGACGCGGCGTACTGACAACCTTGTTCGGAGGCATGATCGCCATGGCAGCAAAAGGAGCGCGAAAGCAGGCGGGAGGTGCGCCGCAGGGCGACTTGCCGACTGGAAAGTATCGGACTCCACCCGACGCACGCGCACAGATGCGGGAGCTCGGCCGCACGGGAGTCCGCGTGTCGATCGTCGGGATCGGCGGCTATCACCTCGGGCTTCCTGGCGAGCAGGAGAGCATCAGGATCGTCCGCCGTGCGCTCGATCACGGGATGAACTTCCTCGACAACTGCTGGGACTACAACGGCGGTCGCAGCGAGGAGCGCATGGGCAACGCCCTGCGCGACGGCTATCGGAAGAAGGCATTCCTGATGACCAAGCTGGACGGCCGCACCGCCCGATCCGCACGCGAGCAACTCGAGCAGTCGCTCAAGCGGCTGCAGACGGAGATGATCGATCTGGTGCAGATCCACGAAGTGATCCGCGACGACGACCCCGAGCGGTGCTTCGCGCCCGGCGGCACCATCGAGGCGCTCCTGGAGGCGCGCAAGGCCGGCAAGCTGCGCTTCATCGGCTTCACCGGTCACAAAGACCCTCGCATCCACCGGCACATGCTGGAGACCGCGCGGAAGAACTCCTTCCGCTTCGACACCGTCCAGATGCCGATCAACGTGCTCGACGTGCATTACCGCAGTTTCGAGAAGGAGGTCCTTCCGCTCGCGCAGCAAGAGGGTACGGCGGTCCTCGGGATGAAGCCGCTCGGCTCCGGACTGATCCTCGAGTCCGGCGCCGCTTCCGCGCTGGACTGCTTGCGATACGCGATGAGCGTCCCGGGAGTGAGCGTGACGATCACCGGCTGCGACAAGGAAGGCGTTTTCGAGCAGGCGCTCTGGTTGGCGACGACGTTCAAGCCGATGGCGCAGGAGGAGAAGGAGAAGCTGCTGGCGCAGACCGCTCGCTACGCAGAGGGCGGCAAGTGGGAGAAGTTCAAGACGACCCAGGCGTTCGACGGCACCGAGCAGCACAAGCAGTGGCTGACGTCGGCAAACCTTTAAGAGCGTGTTGGCGTCTTCACGCCCACACGCAGCCACTGCGCAGGCGCTATCCGCCCCTCGGCCTCATCCGGTAGGCGACGAAGTCGGTGAGCGAGGACAGTTTCTGGAAGTACGGGTTGCGCTCGCGCTCCCGCGCGACCGAGGAAACCGGCACGTCGCCGTAATCGTGCCCCGGGTATAGACGCACCTCGTCGGGAAGCTGGGACACGCGCTTGAGGCTCTGGAACATCTGCTCCGGATCGCCCCCCGCCAGATCGCATCGGCCGCAGGCGTTGACGAACACCGTGTCGCCCGCGAAGAGGCCATCTCTTGCATGCCAGCAAGTCGACCCCGGCGTGTGACCGGGAGTGTGCATGGCGGCGATCCGCAGCGGGCCTACTTCCACCGCCTCACCGGCGTCGAGCGGCGTCACCTCCCGCTGCAACTCCGGCGCGAGCCTGGGAACGTCCGCGCGGTGCGCGAAGACCCGGATCCCACCCTGCGCGAGCACTTCGGGAAGGCCGTTCACGTGGTCGAAGTGGTGGTGCGAGATCAGGGCGTGGGTGATCGTCCGCCCGTCCTCTTCGGCGGTCCGCAGCCCGGCCGCTACGTCCCAGGCAGGATCGACGATCGCGGTCTCGCGAGCACCCTCTGCCCCCACCAGATAGACGAAATTATCCATCGGCCCCAGCTTGAGCTGCCGGACGTAGAGGGCCATCACCAGCCTCCCCGATTCGTGAGCACCACGATCTCGCCGCGGTGACCCCGCGTCTTCGGGTAGTGCAGGATGAGATCGGCACGGCCCTTCGCGTCCAGATCGACGGCCTCCAAGACTCCGGCGGCTCGCACTTCGACGGCGCCTGCAGATCGGAGTCGCCCGCCAGGGGGATGCGAAACTTCAGCTCCCGGTTGCTCACCGGCTCGAGGGCGAACTTCCGCGTCTTCCGATCGAATGGATAGATCTGGAAGTCGACTTTCGCGGTCTTCGCCGTCAGCATGCGGATGAGCGCGAACACGCCGAAGTTGGTGTACGGCACCACCAGGTCGGGCCGCCCGTCGCCGTCGAGATCGACGAGCTGCGTCTGGAACAGGGAGACGCCTTCGCTCTCCAGGATCTCGGCGGGCTCGCGGGAGAAGCCATCCTTGCGGCCGAGGAAGACGTAGCTGGTGCTCCGCGCGGAGGTGACTCCCTCGAACACCTGCTTGCGCACGATCAGGTCGACGTATCCGTCACCATCCAGGTCGCTCACGATCGTCGTCGCGGAAGTGCCGCGCTCACGGTAGTCGGCCGGCGTGCGCACGGAGAAGTCGCGGCTGAAATCCGGCTGGGGATGGAACGAGAAGCCCGGCCCCTGCCGGTAGATGGCGACCCGATCCTCCTGGGTGGCGATGATGTCGCGCAAGCCGTCGCCGTCGGTGTCGACCACGTGCAGCGCCGGAAAGCCGTAGCGCACCTCGATTCCATCGCCGCGCTTTGGGCCGCCGCTCACTTCCATGTCGACCTCCAGCTCGGACGCCTTTTCGTAGCGGTCACCGTTGCGCCGGAAGATGGCGAGCGACCCGAGCGACGGCACCACCAGGTCGTGGCTCTTGCCGCTCGCCAGATCGCGCACGATCCGGATGCGCGGCAGCTCGCCGTTGATCGGCTGGTGGAACAGGGTCGGGTACTCGACCAGCCGGCGCGGCGCGGCACCGATCCGCCCGGGGAACGACTTTGCGTTCACCCCCCGCGGAGTGACGAGCAGCAAGTCGTCGGCAGCAGACCCGTTCGTCGGCCCGACGTCGAACGCGCAAGCCTCCGCTTCATCGACGGCGAGCGTCAGGTCCGGCCGTGGGGCGAATACCCCGGATCGGTTCCAGAAGATGGCGAACCATCGTCTCTGGTAGGGCGGGATCCCGGTAAGGTAGACGGCGAGGAGGTCCTTGCGGCCGTCGCCATCGAGGTCGGTCGCGACGACCGAGGCGACGTCGCCTTCGACCATGAGCGACTGGATCTGGAAGCGGGGGGCTGCCGTTGCCGCCGCAAGGAGAAACGTCAGGACGAGCACTGGCACAGCATAGACCGCAACCGGTCGGTCGCTGAATTCGCCGCGAACCCTGTCCCGGTGCCCGGGGGCCGGCAGGGTCCGACGGCGTCTTGGAAGCGACCGGCCGCTCGCTCGAGTCCGCGCGAATAGGCCGTGTACAGGCCGCTCTGACCGCTTATCCTACGTGTAGGGCAACGGGGGCAGCCGTCCGGCTTGTTCACACCTTGGAGCGGGGTTTTCGATGAGGCGGGTGGAATGCAATGTCCTGATCGTGGACGACGACAAGGATACACGCGAGGCGCTGGCGGATGCTCTGACAGACGCCGGCTTCCACGTCGAGCAAGCGAGCTCCGGCAAGCAGGCGCTCGAGCGCATGGAAAAGCAGGGTGAACCCGACGTGCTCCTGCTCGACTTGCGCATGCCGGACATGGACGGCGCGCAGCTCGTGGAGCGGATGCACGGTTCCCGGACGCGGGTGATCGTGCTGACGGGCGATTCTTCAGCGCGGCTCGTCCAATTCGCGCGCTCGGCAAAGCTCCTGGCCAAACCGATCGACCTCGATCAGCTCGAGAAGGCGGTCGAGGAAGCCTGCGCTGCTTGATCGCGCGGCGTCCTAGACGTCCAGCTCCTTCACCTCGCCCGCGCGCTCCATGATGAACTTGAAGCGCGCGCTCACGTCCTTGCCGAGCAGATCGTTGATGGTCCGCTCGGTATCCAGCGCTGCGTGCTCGGGAATGGTGACCTTCAGCGCGATCCGCCGGCCCGGATCGAGAGTGGTGGATTTCAACTCTTCCGCCGTCATCTCGCCGAGGCCCTTGAAGCGCATGATGTTGGGCTTCGTGTTGCCCTTCGCGTGCTCCTTGAGGATGCGCGCCCGATCGGCGTCGTCGAGCGCCCAGAAGGTGTCCTTGCCGATCTCGATCTTGTAGAGCGGCGGCTGCGCCAGGAAGATGCAGCCGTTGCGGATCAGATCGCGCATGTGGCGGTAGAAGAACGTCAGTAGCAGCGTGGAGATATGGTGTCCGTCGCTGTCGGCGTCCATCAGCAGGAAGATCTTCCCGTAGCGCAGGTTCGCGGCCTTGAAGTCGTCTCCGATCCCGCACCCCAGCGCGGAGACGATGTCCTGCAGCTCCTTGTTCTGGCCGACCTTCTCGGTCGAGGCCTGCTCCGCGTTCAGCACCTTGCCGCGCAGCGGGAGGATCGCCTGTGTACGGCGATCCCGGCCCTGTTTCGCGGAGCCGCCGGCCGAGTCTCCCTCGACGATGAAGAGCTCGCTTTCCTGCGGATTGGTGGACGCGCAGTCGGCGAGCTTTCCGGGCAGGTTCAGCCGATGCGAGACGGCGGTCTTGCGCGAGACCTGCTGCGCGGCCGCTCGTGAGGCTTCCCGCGCCCGAGCGGCCAGGATGATGCGCGCGATGATCGGCTCGGCGACGGTCTTGGTGTCGTTGAGCCACTTCTCCAGCGCCGGCCGGACCACGCCTTCCACCTGGGCGGCGGTCTCCGGGTTGTTGAGGCGCCCCTTGGTCTGGCCTTGGAACTGGGGATCGACCACGTAGCTGGAGAGGATTCCACAGACGCCCTCGCGGATGTCCTCCGCCGTGAGCGTCACGCCCTTGGGGGCGAGCCCGTGCGTCTCGATGTAGTTGCGCACCGCCTTGACGATGCCGGAGCGCAGGCCTGCCTCGTGCGTCCCTCCGTTCGGCGTCGGGATGCCGTTGACGTAGCTGCGGATGTGCTCGTCGGTCGCTTCCGTCCAGACGAGCGCAACCTCGAGGCGGACGTCTCCTTCGCCCTGGCGATAGAACAACGCGCCGGGCGGGATCTGCATCGCCGCCACCGGCGGCACCGAGGGAATCTCTCCGCCCTGCGCCGTCAGCTCCGTCTCCGGCAGCCCGTCTTCGCTGCTGACGAGCGGCTCCCTCGATCCCGGCGCAGGCGACCTCTGCGCGGCGGGAACCGTGTTCTTGCCCCGCTGGGCGACGACCTTCGCCAGGTACTCGGTGATTCCTCCGTCGTGCTGGTAGGTGTCCTCGCGCGGGGGCTTCTGCGTCTCGTCGCGGAACACCACGATCATGCCGCGGTGCAGGTAGCTCTTCGCTTCCAGCCGATCGCGGATCAGCTCGGGGTCGAACTTCGCCTTGAGGCCGAAGACCTCGGCGTCCGGCGTGAAGGTGACGGTGGTGCCGGTGCCTCGAGCCTTTCCTTCGGTCTTCAGCTTCGAGGTCGCGAGCCCCTGGGCGAAGGTCTGGACGTGGTGCTTGCCGTCGCGCTTCACCCGCGCGATCAGGCTCGAG
>VBKQ01000337.1 GCA_005879505.1 Deltaproteobacteria bacterium | reverse complement strand
CAGATCATCGAGGTGCGCGAGCTGATCAAGTCGCTGGCGGGCAAGCACACCATCGTGCTCTCGACGCACATCCTTCCCGAGGTTGTCGCCACCTGCCAGCGCGTGCTGATGATCGCCCAGGGCAGGATCGTCGCCGACGACACCCTGGCTGGCCTGCAGAAAGCCCATGCCAGCGCCGTCACCGCCGACGGCCAGATGGGCCCCGCCCCTTCGCTCGAAGAGATCTTCCTCAAGCTCACCTCCGCCTGACCGGACATGAAAAACGCCATCGCCATCGCCAAGAAGGAGCTGAACATCTACTTCGCGACCCCCATCGCGTACGTGATGTTCACGCTGTTCGTCGTCATCGGGTCCTACTTCTTCCTCCGGCTGCTCGGCGCCTACGAGCAGGCGTCGCTGATGTACATGCGGTTCAACGCCGGCGAGATGGCGAACCGCCTGAACTTCCAGGACGCCATCTTCCGCAACCTGTTCGGCAACCTGGGCGTGATCCTGATCTTCATCGTGCCCTTCCTCACCATGCGGCTGGTGGCGGAGGAGAAGCGGCAGAAGACCATCGAGCTGCTCTACACGACGCCGGTGACGCCCGGGGAGATCGTCTGGGGCAAGTACCTCGCCGCCCTCGCCATCCTCGTCTGCGCGCTCGCGCTCACGTTCACGTATCCCTTGCTCGTGCAGCTGGTGGCGAAGGACGCCAATGGCGTCGAGTGGCGGTCCGTGCTGCTCGGCTATCTCGGGCTCTTCTTGATGGGCGCCGCGTACATGGCCATCGGGCTGTTCATCTCCTCGTTGACCGAGTCGCAGGTGGTGGCGGCGCTGATCACCTTCGTCGTGCTGCTGATGACCTGGATCATCGGCTGGACGGCTTCCGAGGCCGAGGGCTGGGTGCGTGATTTCGTCACCTATCTCGCCTCGGTCAGCCATCTCGATTCGTTCAGCAAGGGCACGCTGGAGCTGAAGGACGTGGTCTACTTCCTCTCGATCGTCGCTCTCGGCCTGTTCGCGACCAATCGCGCGGTCGAGGCCCACCGGTGGAGCTGAACCGATGAGTCTGAAGAACTGGGGCCGCATCGCCGGCCTGTTCGGTGTGGTGGTGCTGTTCAGCGCCGTCTTCAACTGGCTCTTTGTCACCGGCAGCATTGCCAGCGCCGGCGTGATCTCGCGTTTCGCATTGGGGGCCGTCGGGATCGCCCTCTGGCTGGTGACCAACCGTGGGGAACACCCGCTCGGCAGGGGGGCGTTCTATGGGGCGGTGAGCGCGGTGTCCGCGCTGGTCCTCGTCGCTGCGCTCGTCGGAATCAACTACATCGTGGTGAAAAAGCCGAAGAGCTGGGACCTCACCAAGGACCGCATCTTTACCCTCTCCGACCAGACCATCGGCGTGCTCAAGGGCTTGAAGGAGCCGGTCACGGTGCAGGCGTTCTACGCCGGCAGCGAGCCCGAGTACGTGGAGCTGGATTCGCGGCTGCGCCAGTACAAGGCGCAGACGGACAAGCTCAGCGTCGAGTTCGTGGACCCGTTCAAGCATCCGGGCCGCGTCAAGGAGATGAACATCTCGCAGTCGGGACCGCGGGTGATCGTGAAGAGCGGGAACAAGGAGTCGCGCGCGAAGGAGATCAGCGAGGAGGCGCTCACCAACGCGCTGATCGAGGTGTCGCGCGGTTCGACCAAGAAGATCTACTTCACCAAGGGCCACGGCGAGCACGCGGTCGCCGACAACACCGAGCGCGGCCTCAAGCTCTTCGTCGACAATCTCAAGGGCGAGGGATACCAGACCGACGAGATCGTGCTCGCCGAGCACAAGGAGATGCCCGCGGACGCTCAGACCCTGGTGGTCGCCGGCCCGGTCGCGGCGTTCACCGACGGCGAGGCCAAGCTGGTCAAGGACTGGGTGGAGAAGGGCGGCAAGCTCGTAGTGATGGTGGACCCGCGAACGCAGAGCGGGCTGGAGGGCGCGTTCGAAGGCTGGGGCGTCCAGGTCGGCAAGGACGAGGTGATCGATCCGGAAGCGCAGAATCCCGAGGTCGCCATCGCACAGAGCTACGCCGAGCACCCCATCACCCAGCCGCGCAGCTCGCCGTTCGCGCTCGCCACCATCTTCCCCGTCGCGCGCTCGGTGTCGAAGTCCCCGATCGTCCCTTCGGGGTGGACGGTGACGGAGCTCGCCAAGACCGGTGAACGCGCCTGGGGCGAAACGGGCTCGCTCTCTTCCGGGCAGGTCAAATTCGATCCGGGCCAGGATCTCAAGGGCCCGGTCTCGCTCGCCGCCAGCTCGACCAAGGGCGCCGAATCGCGTGTGGTCGTCATCGGCAACTCCCTGTTCGCCGCCAACGGCTACTTCCGCCTCTCCGGAAACAAGGACTTCGCCCTGAACGCGGTGTCCTGGGTAGCCAAGGAAGAGTCGCGCATCTCCATCCGGCCAAAGCAGCGCCAGGGCAACCACCTGTTCCTCTCGGCCGAGCAGAAGCGCACGATGACCCTCTTCGCCTTCGACCTGCTCCCCTTCGGGCTGCTCTTCGCCGGGCTGGTGGTCTGGCAGACCCGCAAGAGCCGGTGACCGCGCCATGAAACAGACCACAAAGACGCTGGTTGGCCTGCTGGCGCTGCTGCTCGTCGCCGGCGGCATCGCCGGGCTGGCGCTCTGGGCGGGCAAGGACGAGCAGAAGAAGGCCGAAGCGAAGGAGAAGAGCGAGAAGCTGTTCGACTTCGACAAGGCCCACGTGAAGGAGTTGCGCCTCTCGAAGGACGGCCAGCTCGTGGTGCGGCTGACGAAGGGCGAGAAGGGCTGGAAGCTCGCGCAGCCGGTCGAGGCGGAAGGGGACGACAGCGCCGTCGATTCGCTGGTCGCCTCCTTGTCCACCCTGAAGCAGAAGAAGGACCTGGCGGAGGAGAAGGACTTGAAGGGATTCGGCCTCGACCAGCCGAAGCTCGAGGTCAGGGTCGTGCTCGACGACGGCAAGGAGCAGGGGCTGCAAATCGGGACCGACAACACCTTCGACAACACGCTGTTCGCGAAGAAGCTCGGCGACGGAACGGTCCGGGTGATCGACGGATACCAGAAGAACGCCTTCGACAAGACCGCGTTCGACCTGCGTGACAAGAAGGTCGCACACCTCGACGATTCGGCGGAAGTCAGGCGCATCGAGGTCACCGGCGTGAAGGCGCCCTACACGCTGGAGAAGGACGGCACGACCTGGAAGGTGAACAGCGCCCCCGCGGACGGGCCGGCCGCCGATCGCGTCGCGAGCGCGCTGAAGTCGTTGCGCGCGACCGCGATCGCGTCCGAGAAGGCCGCTTCGCTGAAGGAGCTTGGCCTCGACAAGCCCAGGCTCAGAGCCAGGCTGACCGTGGGCGCGGGCAAGGACACCTACACGCGCGCGGTAGTGGTCGGCCAGACGAAGAGCGGCGCGGCCGTGCAGAAGACGTACGCGAAACGCGACGAAAGCCCCGTCGTCTACGAAGTCGACAAGCAGATCCTCTCCGATCTGGAGAAGGAGCCGTTCGATCTGCAGAACAAGGAGCTGGTCAAGCTCGACCGCGAGGCCGTCCGCAAGGTCGTCTTCGAATCGCCCTCTGGAAAGGTGGAGGTGACACGGGTGAAGAACACGCCGCCTGACGGCGGGTTCCCGGACGAGGTCTTCACCGTGGTGGCGCCGCAGCAGGGTGCAGCGAAGAAGTGGAAGCTCTCCTCGGCGCTGTACTCGATCGCCTCGCTGCGCGCGGCGTCGTTCGAAGGCGCGGTACCGGCGCAGAAGGACCTGGCGAAGTACGGGCTCGACAAGCCGAAGACGGTCACCGTCCTCGGCGAAGCAGACAAGGTGCTCGCGCGGATACGCTTGGGTGCGGAAAAGGAGAACAAGCGCTACGCGCTCGCCGACGGCTTCGACAGGCTGGTGCGCGTCGAGAAGTCCACCGTCGACGAGTGGCCCTGGACCGTGAACGACGCGCTGGACGCGCCCCCTGCGCCGCCACAGGCGAGCAAGTAGGCGGGGAAACCGTTGCGCAACCGGGGTGGATCGGGTATCCACCCGTTTCCGATTTCTCTGGAGCACCCGCATGGCCCGTGTCACCGTCGAAGATTGCCTTCCGCTCGTGGACAACCGCTTCGCGCTGGTCCTGCTCGCGACCAAGCGCGCCCGGCAGCTCATGGCAGGGGCACGGCCGCTGATCGAAGCGAAGGACAAGCCGCCGGTGCTGGCGCTGCGGGAGGTTGCGACGGGGAAGGTGCGATTCGATCGGCCCGTGCGCGCGGCGCTCGAGGGGCAGTACGACAACGAGAAGCTGCCGGCGACGCCTCCGCGCCGCTGACCCAGTCTTGACGCA
>VBKQ01000336.1 GCA_005879505.1 Deltaproteobacteria bacterium | reverse complement strand
CTTCTCGCGACGGCTGGAGAGCAATCCGCAGCTGGCCATAGGCGCGTGCTGGTATTGGATCCGCAAGCTGCAAGGTTGCGTCTACGCCGGAGACAGTACCTCGGCGACGGCAGCCGCAGCGAAGGTTGAGTCCTTGCTTTGGACGGCACCCACCCAATTCGAGCATGCCGAGTACCATTTCTATGCAGCGCTTGCCCGGGCGGGGCGTTGCGATACGTCCGCGGTCGAGGAGAGATCCGAGCATCTGCAAGCGCTGGCTGCCCATCACCAGCGGCTCATGGTCTGGGCGCACCACTCACCCGCAACGTTCACGTCTCGCGCGGCGCTGGCCGGCGCCGAGATTGCGCGGTTGGAAAGCCGGGAGCTGGACGCGATGCGCCTGTACGAGGATGCGATTCGCTCGGCACGCGAGCACGGCTTCGTCCAGAACGAGGGTCTTGGAAACGAGCTCGCCGCGCGTTTCTATGCCGCACGTGGTTTCGACAAGATCGCGAAGGCATATTTGCGAGACGCCCGGTACTGCTATCTGCGCTGGGGAGCCGACGGGAAGGTGCGCCAGCTCGATGAGCTGCATCCGCACCTGAGGGAGGATGAGCGGGTCCCGGGTCCGACGAGCACGATCGCGACACCGGTCGAGCACCTGGATCTCGCGACCGTGATCAAAGTGTCGCAAGCGGTCTCCGGCGAGATCGTCCTGGAGAAACTCATCGACACTCTCATGCGCACGGCGATCGAGCACGCGGGCGCCGAGCGAGGTGTGTTGATTCTTCCCCGCGGCGCCGAGCAGCGGATCGAGGCGGAAGCGAGGACCAGCGGAGACACCGTCGCCGTGCGTCTGCGAGACGAGTCCGTCGCCGCGACCACGCTGCCCGAATCGATCGTCCATTACGTGGTGCACACACGCGAAAGCGTGATTCTCGACGACGCCGCATCGCGCAATCCGTTTTCCGCGGATCCGCACATCCGTCAGCATCATGCCCGATCGATCCTCTGCTTGCCCTTGATCAACCAGGCCAAGCTCATCGGCGTGCTCTACCTGGAAAACAGCCTCACTCCCCATGTCTTCACTCCGGCCCGGATCGCGGTGCTGAAACTGCTTGCCTCGCAGGCCGCGATCTCCCTGGAGAACACGCGCCTCTACCGCGATCTCGAAGAACGCGAGCGGAGATACCGCGAGGTCCACACGGAGCTAGCGCACGCGAATCGCGTCGCGACGATGGGGCAGCTGTCGGCTTCGATTGCCCATGAAGTCAACCAGCCGATCACGGCGTCGGTGACCAATGCTCAGGCTGCTTTGCGCTGGCTGCGTACCCAACCGCCGGCCCTGGAGGAGGTCCGGCAGGCGCTCGGCCGGATCGTGCGAGACGGCAATCGGGCCGGCGACGTCATCGGCCGCGTCCGGACCCTGATCAAGAAGGCGCCTTCACGGAAGGATGCCCTGGACATCAACGAGGCGATCCTCGAGGTCATTGCCCTGATCCGCGTCGAAGCGGGGAAGAGCTCCGTCTCGGTGGAGACGCAGCTCGCCGAAGGCTTGCCGCTCATTCAAGGGGATCGGGTCCAGCTGCAACAGGTGGTCCTGAACCTGATCGTCAATGCGGTCGAAGCGATGAGCGACATCAGCGACAGGCGGCGAGAGCTGCTGATCAGCACCGCCACGGGCGGGTCGGACAGCGTAGTCGTCGCGGTGCGGGATTCGGGTCCGGGCCTTGCTCCTGCGAGCCTCGAGCGCCTCTTCGAGTCCTTCTACACGACCAAGCCCGGCGGCCTGGGGATGGGCCTGTCGATCTGCCGTTCGATCATCGATTCTCACGGGGGGCGATTGTGGGTGACCGCGAACGTACCCCAGGGTGCCATCTTTCAATTCACGTTGCCCGCCCTTCCGGGATAATTCGGCAACACCTGCTATTTGGAGCCAACCAGCTTCTCCATCTCGTCGAGTACGGCGTTCATCTCTTGGATGGCCGCGTTGAAGGGCGCCGACGTCGTCATGTCGACGCCCGCGTCCATGAGCAACTTCAGCGGCGGCTTCGATGAGCCCGAAGACAGCATGTTGAGGTAGACGTCCGCGTGCTTGGGGTTTGCCCTGATCATCGACGCCAGTTGGGCAGACGCCGTCTGACTGGTGGCGTATTGATAGACGTAGAAGTTGAAGTAGAAGTGCGGGATGTAGGCCCACTCGATGCCGTAGAGATCGTCCACCTTGCAAACGCCGCCCTCATCGCCGTAGTACCCCTTCAAGAGCTTGCGGTAGAGCTCTGTAAGTCTCTCCCCAGTCAGTGGCTCGCCCCTCTCCGACATCTCGTGCACGCGCCACTCGAATTCCGCGAACAACGTCTGGCGGAACAGCGTGGTGCGCAGGTTGTCCACGTAGGTGCCCAATAGGAACAGCCGCGTGTCTTTGTCCTTGGACTGCGAGAGCATGTAGTGCAGCAGTAGATTCTCGTTGAGGGTAGAGGCCACCTCGGCCACGAAGATCTTGTAGTTGGAGGTCACGTAAGGCTGATGCTGGTACGAGAGCAGCGTATGCATCGAGTGGCCGAGCTCGTGGACCGTCGTGGACACGCTCTCGTAGAGGCCATTGAAGTTCTCGAGCTGGTACGGGTGCACGCCATAGGCACCCGTGGAGTACGCGCCGGAGCGCTTGCCCGTGGTGGGCATGATGTCCATCCAGCGCTCGTCGAAGGCGCGCTTCATGTCCTTCTGGTAGTCGGGCCCGAGCGGCGCCACCGCCTTGAGCACGATGTCGCGGGCTTCTTCTGGCGTGTAGTGCAGGTCCACTTTCTTGACGATCGACGCGTAGAGGTCCTCGTAGCGCAGCTGGTCCAGGCCCATCATGCGCCGGCGCAGCTTGAGGTAGCGGTGCAACGCAGGCAGGTTCTTGTGCACGTCGTCGATCAGCTGTTTGTAGACTGCCGAGGGAACATCAGCGTCGAAGAGTCCGGCGTCGAGCGCGCTGCCGAACTTGTGCACTTCCTTGTTGAACACGTGTGTCTTCACGTGCGCGTCCAGCGTGGAGCCGAACGTGCGCTCGAACTGCTTGAGACTCGAGAAGAAGGCCTTGAAGACGCGGTCGCGGTCCGCGCGGTCGGCGACGGCGCGGTATTTGGTGTAGCCTTGTGGGTCCAGGCGGACCTTCCCGCCGGAAGACAGGACGACCTCGGGCCACGGGAGCTCGGAATCCTTGAGCGTGTTGTAGGCGTTGCCGGGCCCAGGCTCCATCATGGAGGCTTGGGCCGCCACCTTCTCTTCCGGCGCGGAGAGTGTGTGCGGCGCGTAGCGCAGGATGTCGTCGAGCCACGGCTGGTACGGCTTGAGCTTGGGCTCTGCGGCGACGAACGCCTTCACCTTCTCGGCCCCCACAGCGATGATCTCCGGGCGGTAGAACGACGTTGCGGTGGCAAACTTCGCGGTCAGATCCTCGGCCGACTGCTTCATTTCGCGCGCCGCGCCGGCGCGGGTGTCCTCGTCGCTGCGCATGTTCGCGTACGTCGACAGCTGAGAGAGCTCCTGATCCACTTGCAGCAGCGACGACAGCGCCTCGTAGAACTTGGTTGCCGACTCGCCCAGGTGCCCCTGATAGGCGCCGAGCTTCGGGATGCGCCCCGCGATCTCGTCGCGCTTCTTCGCCCAGGCCGCGTCCGTCGCATAGAGCTGCGTCGTGTCCCACTTGTACTTGTCCGGGATGTCGGACCGTTCCACAGCAAGGCTGGGGAGGGCGAGAAGCAGCACTACGAGAAATTCGATCATGCGTCGATCCATCAATTTGATTGCGCAGTGTAGTTCCTTTGGGGAGCCCTCGCCTAGAGCGCCAAGGCGATCCGGACCGAGGGTCCTTCCTCTAGCTCCCGGTCTTCGGGTGTTGATTCATCACTTCCCGGTACCACCGCGGATGGTGGAGCCGCGCCCAGCTCTTCGTCACCGTGCCGAGGATCATCGAGCGGAAGGTCCCCGGCTCGGCTGCGGTCCCCAAGTAGATGTGCCCGATGATCATCGCGAAAAAGAGGCTGAACGCCGCGTCGTGGAGGATGTAGCTCGCTTCGCGGAGCCGTTGGCCGAAGATCGGCTGCGGCAGCCACATCACGATGCCGGAGAGAAGCAAGGCGAGGGTACCTAGCGCGGCCGCCCAGAAGAGCATCTTCTGGCCGCCGTTGTACTTGCCGACGTCGGCGTCTTCGTTGCGGTACTGGAAGTACTCGAGCATGCCCTTCGGTGTGATGAACCGGCGATCGGCGGGCGTCAGCTTCATCTGTGAGATCCACTGCACGAACATCAGCACCGAGGCGGCGGCGAACGCGACTCCCATCCACGGATGCAGCACGCGGCAGACGTGCAAGCCGCCGAACAGGCCCGCGAGAAAGCCGAGATAAGGCGTCCAGATGGG
>VBKQ01000335.1 GCA_005879505.1 Deltaproteobacteria bacterium | reverse complement strand
CAGTTCCCCTCGAATGGAGGCGCTTGAAGGCGCCCCGCGGTACCATCTCCCCGCATGCCCAATCTCCTGGCGATGTCGTTCGAAGGGCCGCTGACCCCGGCGTTCGATCTCCACTGTCTGGACCCCGGCCACAAGCCGCCCGACGGATGGGGAATCGCCTGCTACCCCGATGGCGAGCCGGCGGCGCTGGTGCTCAAGGAGGCCGCCCCGCCGCACGGATCGATCCGCAGCGCGCTCGTCTCGGCTTGGGAACGCCTCGAGTCGTCGATCTTCCTCGTCCACATCCGCACCGCGATGTGGGGCGCGTTGACGGAGGCAAACACGCAACCGTTCCAGCGCGCCTGGGGCCGGCGCGAGTGGGTGATCGCGCACTCTGGAAGCCTGCAGCACAAGCTGGATGGCGCGAGCCGCTTCGAGCCGGTCGGCTCGACCGACTCCGAGCAGGTGTTCTGCGCGCTGCTTGGCCGCATCGCCGAGCGGGGGTCCAAGACGCTGAGCGATGTTCCGCCGGCGGTGCTGCTCTCCTGGTTCCATGATTTGAACCGCCACGGCGGGCTCAGCCTGGCTCTGTCCGATGGGATCGATCTGGCCGTGTACGCCGATCGCCGTGGAAATGGACCCGTCTTCGTCTGCGAGCTTTTGCCGCCTTACGGCGTCGGCCTGGCGTTGGGGGGCGCGGACCTCACCGTCGACCTGACGCGGCGGGGCATCCACAGCCGCAAAGGCATCGTCGTGTCGTCGGAGCTGCTTTCGGCGCGCGAAGGGCCGACCCCGGACTGGCGGCGCCTCCAACCTGGACACCTGCTCATCATCCGGGAAGGCGCGGTGCGCGCCGAGATTGGCCCCGAAGCGTCGGAAGCTTCGCCTCCCTTCCAGCTCCACCTCCAGGTCCAGCCGCAGGCGCAGCCTGCCGCCGTCGCCATTGCTGCGGCAGCTCCCCCGCCACCGCCAATCCCTGCGCCCAGTCCCGCGCCATCGACCGCCGGCGCTCCCGCGCCCACGGCGGCGGAGCGGCCGTTCGTTCCCCGCGCGCGGCCGCTCTATTCCGGCGAGCATTCCGAAGTGCGGCGATACGACGTGCTCCACCGTACGGTCTATCGCTACGCGAGACCGGTCGAGCGAAGCACCCACCTGCTCCGGCTGTTTCCCGCGCACGATCGGCTGCAGACGGTGCACGCGTCGCGCATCACGACCTCGGTGGAAGGAGGCCAACGCGACTTCGACGACGTATTCGGCAACCGGGTGCGCCGGCTCATGCTCGACACCTCGTTCACCGAGCTGGTCATCGAGGCGCGGTCCGACGTGGAGGTGCTCGACGTCGATCCGCTCGACTTCCGGCCGCGGCGGGTCCGCTCGACGTTGCCGCTCGTCTGGATGCCGTGGCAGCGCCAGATCCTGCAGCCCTTCCTGCTGCCGCCCGAGCTGCCCGAGAGCGAGCTCGCCGAGCTGACCGAATATGCGATGAGCTTCGCCCGCCGCAACGACCTCGAGCTCCTCGATACGCTCGTCGACCTCAATTCGACGCTCTATACCGACTACCAGTACAAACAGGGCTCGACGGGCGTTCAGACGACCGCCTTCGACGTGTACGCAAATCGCAGGGGAGTCTGCCAGGACTTCACGAACCTGTTCATCTGTCTGGCCCGGCTCATCGGCGTCCCGGCCCGATACGTCTGCGGCTACCTGCACACGGGTGCGAAGACCGGGAACGCCCGGATGGCGGAGGCCTCGCACGCCTGGGTGCAGGTCTACATCCCCGAGGTGGGATGGAAGGGCTTCGATCCCACCAACGGGGTGCTGACGCAGACCGACCACGTCCGGGTCGCGGTCGGGCGCAACTACATCGACGCGACGCCCACGTCGGGCACGATCTACGTGGGCGGCGGCCGGGAGTCCCTCGAGGTCGAGGTCCGTCTCACCCGCAAGTGAGCGGACTACTGCGAACGTGCGACCACGAAGGTATTGCAGCTGCTCCAAGTCAGCTTGACGCCCGCGTTGGTGAATTCCGATCCGCTGGCCCCCTCGGGAACCTGCGTCCAGACCCGCTTCACCTCGAGCGTCCCACCGGTGATGCAGGCAGGATCCGATTGGTACGTGAGGTCGACGACCGCCGCGACCGCGACGCCGAAGTTCACCGTCTTGCTCCCGTTTGACACGCTGCCGCTGAGGTCGAGGAGGGCGTTGCCGGTGACCTTCGTCGCCGTCACTGTCAGGGAGCCGGACTCGTGCAAATTGGCGTTCACGGTCACCCCGCTATCGGTTCCGGAGACGACGGCCTTGACGTCCCAGGTGACCGTATCGCTCTTGGCGGTGACACTCCCATTCACGGTGACCGTGATTCCTGATTCCGTCTCGGTGCAGTTCGTGAACGTGATGGTGTTTCCGTTCTTCGTGGCGCAGTCCGCGAGCGTAGCGGTGCTGCGTGCCTGGCGCAGGCCCGTACCAGGAAGGGGTCGTCCGGGGATCAGTGCGCCGCCCAGCGCGGAGGCGGCGAGGTCGCTCGCCATTCCGACGATCACCACCGCCTTCGCACTGTCCGGAGCGCTTCCGAACGCTGCCGTATCGGAGACGGCGCTCTGGGCAGATACCCCTGCAGTCTGTTCCTGCGCAGTCGGTGGCTGTTTCCGCGCGTGAACGTCACGTTGTGATCCCCCCTTCTTTCGTTGGAGCGCCTGCATGGTAGGCCGTTGGTCAGAGAAATCAACCGCTGGCCCTGCCGCCAGCTCGTTGGCGATCCGCCGCTCCGTCGTCAACTTGTCCGTCATGGACGAGAACCAGCGCGACAAGAACGAGGGCGAGGGCAACAAGTCCGCCGACAAGAAGTACCGCGAGCAAGCCACCGATTTCGCCAAGCGCACCGACACCGTGCAAGCGGGACTTGATGCGGAGCGCGAAGTGGAGCGGCACAAGAGCGACTTCGATCGGGCCGAGAAAGAAGGCCGCTCCCACAGCAAGGGCGAGCTGCCCGAAGACGTCGACGGAAGCGACTTCGACAAGATCTGAGCGTCAGAGCTCGTACCGGTAGAGCGTGCACCGAAGCGGGCCGTTCCAGAGCGTGCGGCGCGGTCCGCGCGGCCGCACGCCGAACGCGCTCTCGAAGTCTTCGCTCCCGCTCAGTACGGCCGCTTCATGCCCGCGAAGTCGGCGCAGCGAGGCACCGAGCTGGTGATAGAACGTCTTCAATGGCTTGCGGCCGCCGGCTTCCAGCCGTTCGCCGTACGGCACGTTCAACAATAGCTGTCCGGGCGGATCCAGCGGCCCGATCTCGCGGGCGTCCTCTACCGAGACATGGATGGGAACCCGCGCTGCCCGAGCGTTCGCCCGCGTCGCGTCCACCGCTTCCGGGTCGCGGTCGGAAGCGAAGATCGGCGCCGGCTCCACCTCGCGAGCGGCGAGCTCGGCGCGCAGGCGCGTGAGAACGGGCGCGTCGTCAACCGACGTGCGCGGCCACCGTTCACACGCCAGGCGGCGCTGCGCATTGGGGGCGCGGCGTGCGGAGAACAGCGCCGCCTCGATGGCGAGGGTTCCCGAGCCGCAGAGCGGATCGCGCAAAGGCGTCGCCCCGTTCCAGCCTGAATAGAGAACCACGGCGGCCGCCAACCCCTCGCGCAGCGGCGCTTCCACGGTGCGGACGCGGTAGCCGCGGTTCGACAACAGGTCGCCCGCCAGGTCCAGCGACAGCGTGCATGCGCCGTTTGCCAGGTGGGCGACGATGAGCACGCCGGGCGCCTTGGGATCGACGTCGGGGCGGAACCCGGCCCGCTCCCGCAGAGCGTCGACCACGGCGTCCTTCAGCTTCTGCTCGACGAAATGCGTGTGGGTCAGTCCCGCGGCACGTCCGCTCGCCGCCACGGCGATGGTCTGCCCCCGCGCGACCAGATCGGGCCAGGGCAGCTGGAGGGCGCCGGCGTAGAGCTGCTCCGCATCGGTCGCGCCGAACTCCCCGACGGGCTCGAGGACGCGCAGCGCCGTCCGCAGCTCCAGGCATCCGCGCAGCGCGATGTCGCGCTCTCCGGTGAACCGCACGACGCCGCGTCCAACCCGTATGCCCTTCGCGCCGATGCTGCGCAGCTCCCCCTCGAGCGCCTCCTCGGCGCCGCGCGGACAGGTGGCGTACCACGAGCGAAACACGTACCGGACGCTATCTCAAGCGCGTTATCGGCGCTGGTCGGGCGGAATTACGCTCCTCCTTGCCGCGACACCGGCGAGCGCCGCCAGCGTCAGCTTCATGACCGGCAGATCGCGGAACTCCGACCCGAGCAGCTGCACCACCAGCTCCGGATCCTCGCGGTGGAGCGCCTGCAGGGCGAGCGCGATCTCACCCGGATCCTGCAATCCCTGCTTCATCAGCCCCGGGGCAGTCAGGTCGCTGTAACGGGCGCGCGCCTGCAGAAGCTCGGCGAGCGCGAGCCGCTGCGGACGCGAGAGGTATTCGAGGGCTTCGCGCGCCACCTCCAGGAACGGCACCGGATGGAGATCGCGCGTCAGCCGCTCGAACTGGGCCAGCGCCTGCGTTCCGTCGATGGCGTCGTGATCGCCGCGCTCAACGGCATTGAGCAGGCGGAGCACCTCCCTGCCCGCGGTCTCGGCCACCGCATGCTTTATGCTTTCCATTGCAACTCCTCCACCGCGAAGGTGGGCTCCTACGGCGCGCGCGGCGAGGTGCCGCCGGGGCGGGGCTCGCCGGGACGGCCCGCGCAGGCTAGGTTCGGCGCCGTGACCGACGTCTTCGAAACGAGCGGAGTGATGAAGAGCTATGGCCGGGCCTTCGTGGTCGGCCCCATCGATTTCTCGGTGCCCCCGGGGACGACGACCGCGCTGATCGGACCGAGCGGCGCCGGCAAGTCGACGTTGCTGCGGATGCTCAATGGGCTCATCTGGCCGGACTCCGGAACCGTGCGCTTCCGCGGACGCCCGCTCGCGGCTGGGGAGCTACAGGAGATCCGGAGGCAGATCGGATATGTCGTCCAGGGGGGCGCCCTCTTTCCGCATCTGAACGTCCGGGACAACGTGTCCTTGGTGGCGCGCTGGCTCCAGTGGCACCCCACCAAGATCGCCGCCCGCATCGAAGAGCTGGCGGCGATCGCGCGCCTTCCGCGCGACGCCTTGAGGCGACTCCCGCGCCAGCTTTCGGGCGGTCAGGCGCAGCGCGTGAGCCTGATGCGGGCCTTGATGCTCGACCCGGACGTGCTCCTCCTCGACGAGCCCCTCGGCGCGCTCGACCCGATGACGCGCTTCGACCTGCAGGAGGATCTGCGGGACGCCTTTGCGCGGCTGAAGAAGACGGTGGTGATGGTCACGCACGATCTCGCGGAGGCCGCGTTCCTCGCTGCGCAAGCCGTCTTGCTTCGCGATGGGCGCATCGCCCAGCAGGCCCCGGTCGAAGAGCTGGCGCGCGCGCCCGCCGACGAGTTCGTCGCCCGGTTCGTGCGCGCCCACAGGCGGTCGCCGTGATCGGACTGGCGCTGGCGATCGCCCTGCAGGTCGGGTCGAAGCAGTTCACCGAATCGGTGATCCTCGCGGAGATCACGGTGCAGGCGCTGCGGTCGGCGGGCGTGGAAGCGAACCACCGTCGCGAGCTGGGTGGCACCCGCGTGCTCTGGGAGGCACTCCGCGCCCGCCAGATCGATGTCTATCCCGAGTACACCGGAACGATCGTAGAGGAGCTGCTCGGAGGCCAGCGCGATCTTGCGGGCGCGCTCGACAGGCTCGGGATGCGCGCCGGCGGCGGGCTCGGCTTCGAGGACACCTACGCGATCGGCATGCGGCGCGGGGAATCCGAGCGACTAGGGATCCGATCGCTGTCCGATCTGGCGCGACAGCGCAACCTGGAGATCGGGCTGACGAACGAATTCGTGCGGCGGCGCGACGGTTGGCCGCGGCTGCGGGAGGTGTACGGCTTCTCCGACGCGCACGTCCGCGGCATGCAGCACGAGCTCGCGTATCGCGCCCTGCGGACCGGCGGCATCGCGGCTACGGATTTGTATTCGACCGACGCGGAGATCCAGGCGGGCGATCTGATCGTGCTCGAAGACGATCGCCGCGCCTTTCCCCGCTACGACGCCGTGCTGCTGCACCGGGCCGATCTCCCGGACGCTGCGGCGCGCGCACTGGCGCGCCTCGAGGGCGCCATCTCGGCGCGCGAGATGATCGCGATGAACGCGCGCGCCCTGATCGAACGTGTTCCCGAGGCGCAGGTCGCCTCAGACTTCCTGCGGGCCAAGCTGGGCGTCGCCTCGTCGGGGGCATCCCGAGGCGCGCTCCGGCGCGTCGCGGGTCGCACGGCCGAGCACCTTTTCCTGGTGGCAGTCTCGCTGGCCGCTGCCATCGCCCTGGCAATTCCCCTCGGCGTGCTCGCCTGGCGACACGCGAGGGTCGGACAGGCGATCCTCGCCGCGGCGGGCGTGATCCAGACCATTCCCTCGCTCGCCCTGCTGGTGTTCATGATCCCGCTGCTCGGGATCGGCGCGGGGCCGGCCATCGTCGCCCTGTTCCTCTACAGCCTGCTGCCGATCCTGAGAGGGACGCATGCGGGGCTGGCCGGTATCGCGCCGGAGCTGCGCGAGTCGGCGGAAGCGCTGGGACTGCCCCGCAGCGAGGTGCTGCGGCGCATCGAGCTTCCGCTGGCCGCGCCATCGATCCTCTCGGGCATCAAGACGGCGGCGGTGATCGACGTGGGGACGGCGACGCTGGGCGCGCTGATCGGGGCGGGCGGGTACGGGCAATCGATTCTCACGGGGATCCGGCTAGCGGATACCGGGCTCATCCTGGAGGGCGCGATTCCGGCCGGCGTGATGGCACTGGCGGTACAGGGAGCGTTCGATCTGATCGAGCGGGCGCTGGTGCCGCGGGGCCTGCGCGGTTAGAGCGGGAGCGTGGAGGCACCGCCCGGATTCGAACCGGGGAATGAGGGATTTGCAGTCCCTTGCC
>VBKQ01000334.1 GCA_005879505.1 Deltaproteobacteria bacterium | reverse complement strand
CGGACCCTGTCCAGCTCCGGTTCCAGGTCGCGCGGGAGAATGCCACGCGGATACGGGTCGTAAGGACGTTTGGGTGGTTCACACACGAATTTGCCATTGCGGTTTTGCTGGGCGATCCCGGCGGGTGAAACGAGGAGGAGCACCAGAACTGCTGCTCCCAGTGTCCATGTGCCTCTGCGCATCGCCGTTCCTCCTCGGCTCCAATGCAAGTGTTCAAGTCGAGCGGCCAACTGCGACTGCCGTGCTTCCGATGAAGCGCTCGTGGCGTACCAGTCGTGTTGGTGATGCTAGCGAGTGATACGCCCCGGGGACGGCTCCAGCAATGCATCGGAGCGCAATTGATTTGTAGGAATTGCGTCTCGATTTTGTATATTTTGCGCTAGCTCGATGTACGTTCCGAGGACCGACTCGCTTGTACGTTCGCGCGTCGCGCTCGGTGCTGGTCCGCCGAGACTCCAGGCGCGTGACTGGCGAGCGGAAGGCGTCAGCGCTCTGGGGGGTGCCCGGTCTGAGGTGGCCACATACCGGCCATCCGGACCCGGCGGCGGTAGTTGCCGGGCCGGTACCCCGAATGGGCCAGGAACGTGCGCGAGAGATGCGAGGCACTCGAGAATCCCGCCTCGCCAGCGACTTGATCGATGGTGAGACGGCTGGCAGTCAGGAGGTGCCGGGCGACTTCGAGTCGAAAACGCGTCAGATACTCCATCAGGGGAACGCCCAACCGCTCGTGCGCGATGTGCCCGAGGTGGTGCACCGAACACCCCGCGGCGCGGGCAAGGTCCTGAGCGCGAAGCGGCTTGCGATAGGACCTCGCCACGAAGTCCATCACGCGGAGCAGGGACGCTCCGAGACGCGACGAATGGACCGACAGCGCGCTGAGACCGGGAGCGAGCGTCGTGATCTGCTGAACGATATCGTGAAGCTGATAGGGCTTGGCCAACACGGTGACGCTCGGCTGGGCCAGTTGGCCGCTGTCGGAATCGATCAAGACCAGGATGTTCGATCGGGAATACCGCTCGCGCAGGCGCTCGACGAAATTGGCGGCGGGGCGCATGGCCGCGCCACCGTGGTAGACCACCACTGACGGCGCGTGGCGGCCGGGGTCGGGTAACGCGTCGAGTCGCGGGACGGCCGTCGCAACGGTCATGTGCGGCTCGAGGATGACGGCGATCGATGCGATGACGCCCGCATCAGCGCTGATGAGAAGCAATGTAGCGGCGTTTGCGCCCCGGCGGCTGACCGCTTCGGCGACCAGGTCGAGCAGGTCCTCCTTGGCGAACGGCTTCACCAGGTACTCAAAGGCGCCGCGCTTCATCGCCGTCGAGATCGCCTGCGGCTGAACCACACCGGTGGCCAGGATCACGTCCAGGTGAGGCTCGAACGCCTTGATCTGGCTGAGCACCTGCAGGCCGTCGATGCCTGGCATCCGCAGGTCGAGCAGCACGCAGTCGACGCGCCGCGAGCGGACGATGTCGAGCGCCTCAGCGCCGTTCGTCGTCGTCAACACCTCGTACTTTTTCAGGACCATTGCAATCCATTCCAGCGCTGCCTGGTCGTCGTCGACGGCCAGGACGACTGGAAGGCTCGGAACCAGCTTCGACTGATCGATTCCGATCATCATGTAGCAAGTCCGGACAACATCATCTGTGCCGACCCTGAGCCTCGCCGCCGTGCATGCATCGTGGCTCTTCTCCCGCTGCAATCTCGGAGCCCACGGGAATCGTCCGTTCACGGGGAGAGATTATTTGTTATAGGCCCCGCCTCGTTGCTACAGCGGCCGATGCAATTCCCTCGGAGCCACCGTCTGACGTGTATGTCATCTTATCGGGTTTGGATGCACTCCGATCGAGAGCGCAAGGATGCGGCGCGCGCTGCAGCGGAGCAGACCAGTACATTTAATCCGGCAGAGCGGGATATTGTCCTCGCCGGTCGAGAGCGTTCTACTTGGCGACCCCTCAGAAGGAGAGCTGGAGGTCCGCCATGAGCTTGCGACCGCCCGCAGAACCACCTGCGGTAGGCAGGCCGCTTGTCGAAAGAAGGTTGCTGGTCGTCGGTCGTGACCCAGGCGTCACGGCGGTCATCGCGGTTGGCTTGCGACCCCGATTCGAGACTGAGACGGGCACCACCGGAGCCGAGGCGCTGGCGCACTTCGCACGAGAGCCCTTGAGCTTGATCATCGCCGACCTTGCCCAAGGCGACCTGGATGCCGCCTTCTCGATCCGCGCTTTGGCGGCGCGCTCGCCAGACTGCCAGATCATCGTGATCGGCTCGATAGAACATGCCGGGATCGTGGATCGCCTGGCGGGACTCCACGTCTACGGCTTCTTCACGCGTCCGGTCGACTTCGGAGCACTGGTTGCCAGGGTCTCCTCGCTCTCGGCGGACGAGGATTCCGCAGAGAATGGAGCCCTCGCACTCAGTCGCTCGAGCGCGAAGGTCCTCGAATTCCTCAGCGCCCACTACGCCGACTCGTTCAATCTCCAGACGCTCGCTCGCGCCGTCGGCGTGTCTCCCGGGAACATGGCCCGCGTCTTCTTGCACGATACGAAGCGGAACCTGCGTTCGTTCCGCTGCGACGTCCGGGTGGAAGTGGCGAAGCAGCTCCTGGTGCACGAGGACCACAAGCTCGATCGGGTGGCCGAAATGACTGGATTCGTGGACGGCTCCCATCTGTCCCGGGTCTTTCGACTCCACACCGGACGGTCTCCCGGGCAGTACAGGATCGAGCTCCGGTCGCCTCGCCCGGAGGATGCGCGAGGGGTTTACGTCCAGCGCGGGTGTGGCCCGCGAAGAATCGATCCGTCGCCTGTCCCGCTCCGCGGTCAGTCAGGTGCGTAGTGTGCGATGAAAAGAGCACGGCCGCGCGCAGCGAAACGATCCTCAGCTTCGAGGAGTTCGCCGCTGTCGATTGCGCGCTGTGAACGCCACGGCGGCCACCAAGGCGGTCAGGGCCCCGAGGGGATCAGTGCCGCGCGAGGAGCAGCCGGTGCTCCCGCTCAACGAAGAGGTCTGCACGGGCGGGTTGGTCGGGGGCGCCGGAGGAGGAGTGACCGAGACGCCGCCGTCCGGGCTCGGGGCCGGGGGGGTACCTGCGTCCGGCGGAGAAGGCTGCGGGTCGTTCTGGACGACGATGGGAATCTCGACCTGACCCGCCAGCTGCTTCCCGCTCTTCGCCAGGCCGTGGCCGTGGAACTGCAAAGTGTGTGGCCCGTTCGAGAGCATGCGCGTGTCGAAGTCGACGGTGCGCAGTTGCTGTGCATCGTGGAATTCGGAGATCGCGACGTCGTCCACCTTCAGGGCCCAGTGGGCGATGGTCGTGGGACCCGCGTTGGTGACCAGCCCCGTGAACGGCACGACGCCCTTCAATGGCGCTTGGATGAGCGGGTGCACGTTGACGATCTGCACGTAGACGTAGTCGATGGCGTCGCCGGTGGCCGCGTCCGTGTCGTACCAGGAGTGGGCGTCGACGATGCCCGGGGTGACCGAGCGGTTGTCGATGAACGCGTTGCCGTTCTTGAAGTAGAGCTGGTGTCCGTTGGTGACCTGGGTCTGCTTCCCCAACTCGGGACCGACCGTCGTCTCCATGCCGTAGCAGCGGGCCCGCAACTCGTGCCACCCATCGGAGAACTTCGTCGTGTCCACGTTGAACGTGCGCGGCAGGCCCAGGATCGCGCGCGCGTTGCTGCCGTAGTACGCCTGTACGTTGTTGCCGTCGACCTGGATGACGATGGTGTCGAGCTTCAGGGTCGAGGGTTGTGGCAGGTTGCAGGTCAGGGTGAAGCTGATGGTCCCGTTGACGGTGGCGTCCGGCTGAACGCCTTCGATCGTCATTTCCACATGGTTGGGTGCGGGAACTGCGGGGTCGCCCCACCAGCTGCCGGCTTTCTGCGTGTACCCGGCGGCGAGCGCCGGAAGAGCGGTCGAAACAAGGACGAGCGCGACGAGATGTGCTGCGAAGGGACGATTCGAGATGTGCATCCGGTCCTCGGGAGCGCGAGCGCTCCTGCTGGGGGGAGAGGCAAGTGGTAGCCTGCACCCCCGCAACCTGGGGCCGG
>VBKQ01000333.1 GCA_005879505.1 Deltaproteobacteria bacterium | reverse complement strand
CAGCTTCGGAGCGATCGAATTCGTGCTGCGCTCGCACCGGCAGAAGGCGCGCAGGCTGCGGCTCCGGCAGATCCTGCTGCTCGCGCTGCGCTGCTTGTTGATCGCGGCCGTGGCGCTCGCGCTGGCGCGTCCCTCGATCAAGCCTCGCGGGGTGCAGGCGGCGCAATCCTCAGGGCCGCAGGCAACTGCACTGGTGCTCGATGCGTCGCTCTCGATGCGTTACCGGATGGGGTCGAAGACTCTGTTCGAGAAGGCGCGAAGCGAGGCGCTCGCGGCGCTCGATCGCCTGGGCCCGGACGAGCCGGCGGCGGCGGGCCTCTGCGCCGGTCCGGCCGGATTCAGCGGCGGAGGAATGGCGGCCCCTTCGTTCGATCGCCTGGCGGTGCGCCGCGTGCTGCAGTCGGCGCAGCCGACTTATCTGATGTCGGACATGACCAGCTGCCTGGCGGCAGCGGCGAAGGCGCTCGGGGAGAGCCCGGTAGCCGGCAAACGCATCATCGCCTTCAGCGATCTGGCGGCGCACTCGATCCGGCTGGACGCGCCGCCGCCGCTGGTTCCGCCGCCCGCCACCGCCCCGCCGGGCGCGCAGGCGATCCGTCCGAACGTCGTCCTGGTCGATGCGGCGCGGGGGAGCGAGCTGCCAAACGCGGCAGTGATCGCGACCGTTGTCCGGCCGTCCGCCTCGTTGGGACCGCGGGGGTACGAGGTGGTCGCCACCGTGGCCAATTCCAGCGGACAACCCGTTTCGGGGATGCAGGTCTCGCTCAAGGTCGGCGCGCACACGGTCGCGAAGGGATTCGTCGACGTTCCCCCGCGCGGCACCGCGAAGAAGACGCTCGGCGCCGTGTTGCCCGCCGGAGTGGTCACCGGGCGCGTGGAGCTGACCCGCGAGGAGGCGCAGGGTCTGGACGAGGATGATGGCCAGGACTTCGTGGTGCACGTCCCGCGCGACGTGAAGGCGCTGATCGTGGACGGTGCCCCCTCCAGCCTGCGGTCGCGCGACGAGGCGTTCTTCGTCGAGGCGGCTCTCGCGCCGGCGCGCACCGGCGGCCGCATCCACGCGCAGACGCTAGACGCGGACGCGGCGGCGAATGCGCCGCTCGACGGGTATGACGTGCTGCTGCTGCTGAACGTGGCCGCGCCGCCGAAACCGTTCGCCGACAAGCTGCGCCAGGCGGTGGTCCAGCGGGGACTGGGGGTCTTCATCGCGCTCGGCGATCACGTCGATCCCGACGCATACAACGAGGTCCTCGGCGAGGTGCTGCCCCGGCCGTTGCACCTGATCAAGACCGCCGCCGAGCCGGGAGCGCAGGGAGCGGAGGAGCACGCCGCCCGCTTCGGACTGATCGAATGGGCGCACCCCCTGTTCCACGTCTTCGGTCCTGCGGAGCGCGAGGGCCTGGAGAGCGCGCGCACCTTCCGGTACGCGCTGCTCAAGCCGGAAGGGCAGGGGCACACGCTGGCTTCCTACGACGACGGCGCTCCGGCGCTGATCGAGAAGCGGCTCGGCGCCGGCCGCGTGCTCCTCTACACCAGCTCCGTCTCGCGGACCTGGACGGATTGGCCGATCCGCGTCTCCTTCCTTCCCGTCCTGCAGCAGTCGGTCAGTTGGCTCGCGGACGCCCTCGAGCAGCGCCAGCCCGCAAACTCCATGGTCGGCGAGGAGCGCACCCTGTCGGCGCCCCGGGAGGAGCCGACGCTGGCGTTCGTGGCCAATCTCGATCCGAAGGAGAGCGACATGCGGCGCGTCGACGAGGGCGAGCTGAAGGCCCGGCTTGGTGGCGCCGGTTCCGCCCGGGTGGCCGCCTCCGCTGCCGCCGCCCAAGGCGTCCAAGGTACGCCGCTCTGGAGCGGGTTGCTGCTCTTAGGGGCACTGGCGCTGCTCGGCGAAGGCGCCCTCACCCGCAGGTGACGGTCACACGCGGCGTTCGGTGGGGTCGATCGGCCGCTCGATGCGGGCCGCGGCCTCCAGCAGACGGGCAGCGAATTGGCGGTGCGCCGTTGCCGCGGTCGCGGATGAAGCGGACGAAGGATCGATTGCAGTGGCAGGGCGCGCGAACTTCTGCAGCGCCTCCACGCGCGAGGCCGCCTCCGCCAGCCGCTCGCGCGGCAGCGGCCCCGCCCGGGCGCCGCGGGCGATGGCGTCGATGGCGTCGTGTTGATGCTGCAGCGTATGAGAGACGAGCACGGCGTCGCATCCGGCGGTGATGGAGAGCTCCGCCGCGTCGGGTATGCCCCAGATATCGGAGATGGCGCGCATCTCCAGGTCGTCGGAGATGCAGCAACCGCGAAACCCGATGTCCTGGCGCAACAGCCGCAGCGCGACCGGCGAGAGCGTCGCCGGAAGGCGATCGAACGTCTCGAATCGCACGTGCGCCGTCATCACCGAGGCGATGCCCGCGCGCGCAGCGGCCACGAACGGGACCAGCTCGACCTCCCAGAGGCGTTTCTCGTCGTGCGCGAGGCGGGGGAGCGTCAGGTGGGAGTCCTGCGAAGTGTCGCCGTGACCCGGAAAGTGCTTCGCGCAACTCGCCACGCCGGACCGCTCCAGTCCCTGCGCCAACGCCACGCCGAGCCGCGCGACCCGCCGGGGATCGCGGGAGAACGAACGGTCGCCGATGACCGGGTTGTCCGGATTGGTATCCACGTCGAGCACCGGCGCGAAATCGACGTCGATTCCAGAGGCAGAAAGCTCGCGGGCGATCATCTCGCCCACCCGCTCGGCGATCACCGTCCCGTTCGTTCCGTCGAGCCCTCCCTGCTGATCGATCTCGCCCAGCCGGCGCATGCTTGGCCAGGCAATCCAGTGAGGGGGGCGGAGCCGCTGGACGCGCCCGCCCTCCTGATCGACGCAGATGAGCAGCGGACCCGGCGCGCCCGCCTTCAAGCTCCGCGCGAGCTCCGCGACCTGGCCCGGCTCGGCGACGTTGCGGGCGAACAGGATCACGCCTCCGACGCCGCGACGCACCAGCTCCAGCTCGGCTGGTGCGAGCGTCGTCCCCTGGATTCCGACGAAGACGCATCGGGCTGCCTGGCGTTCGAACTCGTCCATTTGCCTACCCCTGGGGCGAAAGGCGGCGTGCACTCTCCCACGGCGAGATGCCGCGGGAAAGTCCGCTTGTTGTGCCAGGGTACGCGCCACCGCGCGCCGCCCGCCGCGTGCCCGACAACGCAAACGTTTGATTACCCGACAGTTTTGTTGCCGGGCGCACGAACGCCTGATAACCTTTCAGGCGCAGGCAAGCCCCCTCGAGGTTCAAGGTGCGCAGGATTCTGGCGGTCGTGATTCTCGCCGTGTCGCCGCTCGCGGCGCGCGCGGACAAGTCCGACCGCGAGGCGTTGCGCAAGGCGGTCGAGCAGCTTCTCTCCCAGCCTCCCCTCTCCAACGCCCACGTGGCGCTGCAGGTGGAATCGCTCGACGACGGCCAGGTCGTCTACTCCCGCAATCCGGACGATCTCCTCAATCCGGCCTCCAACACGAAGCTGGTCACGGCGGCAACGGGGCTGTTGCGTCTCGGTCCGGAGTACCGGTTCACCACCGATTACCTGACGGACAAGCCGATCCAGCGCGGCCGGATCGGGGTGCTCTACGTCAAGGGACGCGGCGATCCCTCGGTCACCACCGAGCGGCTCGACGGTCTCGTCTCCGATCTCTGGCACCGCGGCGTGCGCAACATCGGGGAGATCGTCCTCGACGACTCGTTCTTCGACCGCGAGGAGTACGGACCCGGCTGGGAGCAGGAGCCCAGCGACAAGGCTTGGGCGGCAGGGGTCGGGGCCCTCTCCCTCAACCACAACGCCGTCGCCATCTACATCACACCCGCCGACCGCGTCGGGGCGCGCGCGAGCGTCGAGGTGGAGCCTGACGCGCGGGACTACTTCGTCATCGACAATCGGGTGGTCACCGTCCGGGCCAACGGGCGGCGCAAGCTGCGGCCACGCACCGTCGCGGAAGGCGAGCGCACGCGCATCGTGGTCGACGGGCGCATTCCGCTGCGCGCCGATTCGATGATGATGTACCGCCGCGTCGGCGACCCCGCCTTCTACTACGGACACACCCTGCGCATGCTGCTGCGGCAGCGCGGCATCCGAGTCTCCGGCCGGGTGAAGCGCGGGGCGATCCCGCAGGCGGCAGTGCTGATCCAGAGCTACGAGTCGCCCGAGCTGGCGGAGATCATCCACGACATGAACAAGGCGTCCTCGAACTTCATCGCCGAGATGCTGGTGAAGACGCTCGGCGCCGAGCTGAAGGGGACTCCGGGATCGTGGCCCAAGGGGCTGGAGGTCGCCGAGGACCTGCTGGCCGAACTGGGGATCCCCCGCGGCACGTATGTGCTGAAGAACGGCAGTGGGCTGAACGACACCAACCGCTTCACCGCCAGGCAGATTGCGACGTTGCTCCAGGCGGTCTGGAAGCGGTTCCCCGTCGCCTCCGAGTTCGTCTCCTCGCTCGGGATCGCCGCCCGCGACGGCACCATGCGGCTGCGCATGGAAGGGACTGACGCCGCCGGCCGGTTGCGGGCGAAGACGGGGACGCTCGAGCGGGTGACCGCGCTCTCCGGATACGTGCAGAGCCTGGGCGGCGAACGATATGTGTTCTCGGTGCTGGTGAACGACTGGGCGGGAAAGAGCGCTCCGGTGATCTCGTCGATCGATCGGCTGGGAGGGATGCTCGCCGCGCTCGGTGCGCCGGAAGCGGGAGCGCGGGAAGCGGCGCTGGCAGCGGTGGTGACGCCGCAGGATGCGCAGCCGGCGGAGCTGAAAGCGCGCATCGCTACCTACGCGGCGCTGGCGTCGGCCGGGGACAAGAAGAACCTGCCGTTCCTCCGCTCGGCGCTGCGCGGCGAGCGCGATCCGCTGCTGCGCATCGTCCTCGCCGACGCCGTGTACCGGAGCGATCCCGATCAGGGCGGCGGCATGCTGCTGGAGGCGATGCCGGCCTCTGCCGATCTCTTCCTCCGGCTCCGTAGCGTGGGGCGGGAGCTTGCCCTTCCGGTGCCCGCGGTCTCCTCTCTCCTCGATCTGGCGGTCGACGGGAGCGCCGAGGCCTTGGCGAGACTCTTCGCCCTCGCCCCGCTGGCGCGCGGGACGCAGCGCGACGAGCAGCTCGCCGCCATGCTCTCCGACGGGCTGGTGGAAGTGGGCGACGCCTCGCCGGACGAGATGTTCGCCGCCCTGCGCGTCGCGCCGGCGCCGCAGGCGCAGGCGGCCATCGAGTTGGTTGCGGCCGGCGTGGAGCAGACCGGCACGGACGTGGCGCGATATCCGCTTGCCCTGGCATTGCACAAGGAGATCTCGCAGGCCAGCGCTCATGACGCGCAACTGGAGAACTGGCTCGCGGCCATCGAGCGACGTCCAGCGCCGCCGCCTGACGCGGTGGTCCACTCGGCGCCTGCGTCAACGCCCGCAACGGCCCCAGCCACTCCGCCGCCTGCGGGGCCGGCCGGGTCCGGCGCACCAGCCAGCGCCCCCGCCGCGCCTGCTGCACCGGCGCAGCCGGGGACCACGCCCTCCCGTGCCGGTCCGGCGGTTCTCGTCACGCCGGCGACGGACGCCAAGCCCGCCTCGGCGGTCTGTACGGCCCAGTCTCCAGCCTGTCCCGGGGGCGGTTAGCCGCCGTCCATTGTCGGGCCCCTGTGTTAGGGTGCCTGCCTCCATTTCAAGAGAGGCAAGCAATGGCGGGCGTCAACAAGGTCATCCTGATCGGCAATCTGGGCCGGGATCCCGAGGTCCGATACACACCGAGCGGACAGGCGGTGGCGAACTTCACCGTCGCCACGAACGAAGCGTGGACGGACAAGTCGGGCCAGAAACAGGAACGGACCGAGTGGCACCGCGTCGTCGTGTGGGGAAAGACGGCGGAGAACTGCGGCGAGTACCTCTCCAAGGGCAGGCAGGTGTACATCGAGGGCCGGCTGCAGACCCGGGAGTGGACGAACAAGGAAGGCGCCAAGCAGTACACCACCGAGGTGGTCGCGAATCCGGTGGGAGGAGTGGTGTTCCTCGCCGGAGGGGACCGCGGCGGGCGCGGAGCGGGTCGGGGCGCTGGCGCCCCGGCAGAGGACTTCGGCGGTCCTCCGCCGGGGATCGACGAGTCTCCGTCCAGCGCGCCCAAGGCCACCGAGGACGACATTCCGTTCTAGGGTCGAAACACTTCAACCGCAGCGCACCGTCGTGTCCGCATCGGCGGCGCGGCGACGTGAGGCATGTCGC
>VBKQ01000003.1 GCA_005879505.1 Deltaproteobacteria bacterium | reverse complement strand
CCCTTGCGGCGCTGGGCGAACGGGGGATGCTGGTGCCACGCGGTGGCCCGCCACCGACCGCGGTGCTGCTCGATGCCGGTCCGGACCGGGCCGACGTTGCGCTGCTCGACGCCGGCCGGCCCGTCCTGGCCAGGGCGCTGACCACCTCCAACGCGGTGCAATGGGCGGCGGCGGCGACAGACGCAGAGGCGCGCGCCCGGTTGCTGTCGACCCTCACGCGCGACCTGAAGATGTCTCTCCGCTCGCGCAAGACCGCGCCGGAGCGGCTCCTGCTCGCCGGCACGCTGGCTTCCCTGCCGGGAGCTGCCGAGCTGCTCTCGGAGGAGACGCAGCTCGCCGTCGAGCCGGTGACGCTGCCTGCCGGGGAGCCCGCCGAGGCCCTCGCCCTCGGACTGGCGCTGCGGGCGCAGCTCCCACGCGGCCGTGTCAATCTGCGCAAGGGCGAATTTGCCTTCACCAAGGACTTGTCGCAGGTGCGCGGCCGGCTGTTCCGGCTCGGCATTGCGGCCTCCGTCCTGCTGGCGCTCGGGCTGGTCCTCGGCATCGCCAGGCTGTCCTCGCTCCACCGTCAGGCGGCCGAATACGACGACGCGCTTTGTACCGCGACCCGGCACATCCTCGGCACCTGCTTGAGCGACTACCGGCAGGCGATCGCGCAGCTCTCGGGAGGACGTTCGCGCGCCGCGGGGATCCCCCGCGTCTCGGCCGCCGACGTGCTCGCGGAGTTGGTCGCGCACCTGCCCGAAGCTTCACTGCCGCTGCTGGACGACGTCGAGGTCACGACGACCGCCGTGCGTCTGCGGGGGACCGCCGACGACTTCGGCAAGGTCGAGGAGATCGCCTCGGCACTGCGCAAGGACAAGTGCTTCGGAGAGATCCCGCCGCCGCGCACGGAGAGGGCGCGGGACAGCAAGAAGGTGACGTTCGCCCTCGAATTTCCCTATGCCTGCTCCGGCGAAGTCCCGGGCGGCGCCTGATGGGTCGGATCCGCGCATGGTGGACCGACGCGCGAGCCTGGCTCGCCGCCGCCTCGCCGCGGGAGCGGCGCCTGATCACGCTCGCGGGCGGCGGCATCCTGCTCTTCGTCGTGCTGGTCACCTACGCGAGCTTCTCGGCCGCGATCCGGCGGGCGGAGACCGCCCTCGACGAGAAGCGCTCCGACTTCGAGAAGATCTCCAGGCTGGCGGCGGGCTACGGCGCCCTCGAGCAGGAGCGGCAGCTGCTCGAGGCACGCCTCCGCCAGAGCCCGCCGGCGCTGATGACGTTCGTGGACACGACCGCGCGGAACAACGGCGTCGACGTAGGCGGGATGAGCGATCGCGGCGTCGTGGCTGGCGGCCAGAACGGGCGGCCGCGCGAGATGTCCGTGGAAGTGAACCTCGGCAAGGTCCCGCTCGACAAGCTGGTCAAGCTGATCGCCGAGATCGAGCGCAGCCCGGGCGTCGTCCGCGTCCGGCGCCTGCGTCTGCGCAAGGCCTACGAGAGCAAGGACCTCCTGGACGTCTCGCTGACCGTGAGCGCCTGGCAAGGGTCCTGATGGCGCCCCCGTTCGCGTTCGTCAACGCGTTCCTTGCGCGCCACCCGTTGGTGCGGCGGCTGCTGTTGCCGGCATTGGGACTGATCGCGTTCGCCTTGTTTCTCGTGCTCACGTTCCCGTACGAAGTGCTGGCGCGAAGGATCGAGATCGAGGCGCAGCGCGCAGGGGCCGAGTTGAGCATCGGGAGCGCAGGCGCCGGCGGTCTTGCCTCGGTGCGCGCCCGGGACGTGCGGGTGCGGCTCGCGCCGGCGGCCGGATCCGCCTGGCCGGAGCTTCGTTTCGACCGCGCCGTTTTCAGCCCGGACATCCTTGCGCTGCTCTTCCGCCGGACTTCGTTTGGATTCTCGGTGCGGGGCTACGGCGGTACCGCGAAGGGCCACGTCGCCCTCAGCAACGACCCGAGGCTGCCCGGCGTCTCCTCGTTGCGCCTCGACGCAGTCGACCTCGATCTGGCTGCCCTTCCCTTGCGGGAGATGGCCGGGGTGAGCGTGGCGGGAAAGCTGAGGGTCAAGGCCGACCTTCCCGCGCTGCTGCCTGTGGAGACGGCGCAGGGCGCGCTCACGCTTGTACTCGACGGCGCCGCGTTGACGGGCGGAACGGTGATGGGATTTTCGCTGCCGCCCACCACGCTGGGACGCATCGACGGATCGGTCGCGGTGGAGAAGGGGATCGCGCGGGTCGACAAGACCGCGGCCCGGGGAGGCGACCTCGAGGCGGACGTCGACGGCAACGTCAATCTGCGCCCCCTGCTCTCGCTCTCGCAGGCCGACCTGCACCTCCGGTTTCGCCCCGCGGACCACTGGCTGAACGAGAATTCCGCGATCAAGGGCATGATGGGTCTGATCCAGAATGCGCGACAGGGCGACGGCAGCTACGTCTTCACCTTCAGCGGGCCGCTCTCGCGCCTGCAGCCGCGTCCCGGCAGGTAGATGGACCCCTCCTCGCTGCCTCGCCTGCTGCCGCTGGTCGCGATGCTGGCGTGCTCGCGTCCTCCAGCCCTGAACGGCGACGCGCGCGCGCTCGTCTACCGCAGCCGGAGCAAAGTGCCCGATACCGCCGCGCGGCAGATGGCCGCGGCGGCCGACGGCGACGCCCGGCGCCGCGCGCCTTGGCGCGAGCCGAACCACCTGCACGCCGCCGGCGGGCCGATCGGCGACGGCAGGGACAAGTACCTGTTCGGCGAGACGCAGTTGTACTTGGGCGAGTACGAGCCCGAGCCGGGCAAGTTCCGGGAAGTCGAGCCGCAGGACGACGCGGCCATGGCCTACGCCGACGCCCTCTTCACGGTGCAGCAACTGCAGCGATGGGCGCAACGCCATGACATCGCCTGGGACGTGCAGCTCGGGCGCGCGAGGGGCCGCATCACGGCCTCGGGGGCGGATTCCGCCGCCCGGAGCCTGCTTTCGGATCTGTCAGGGAAATCCGGGCTGAGCGCGGAAGAAGCCGAAATGCACCGCCCCCGGCTCGACGAGAAGTACCGCGACCGCAGGTAACGGCTCGCTCCTCCCGCGGCAGGATCACTGAGCGATCTCGCGCGCGATGGCGTCCGCCGCTGCCGCCGGATCCGGGGCATCCCGCAGCGGCCGGCCGATGACGAGAATGCTGGCGCCGGCGCGGATCGCTTCCGCTGGCGTTCCCGTCCGCCGCTGATCCCCGGCCGCGGCGCCCGCCGGCCGGATGCCCGCCACGACCAGCAGCGGCGCTGGACCGAGCGATGCGCGCAGCGCCGAGACCTCTTTTGGCGCGCAGACCACCCCGTCCGCGCCCGCGGCGACCGCGAGCCTCGCCAGCCGGGGAACTGCGTCTCCCGCGAGGCCGACGGCGGCGAGATCATCAGGGCCAAGCGATGTGAGCGCGGTCACCGCGAGCAGCTTCGTTCGCGGCAAGGCGCGCCGCGCCGCCCGGATCATCTCGCTCCCTCCGCTCGCGTGCACCGTGACGTAGTCGACGCCCAGCGCCGCCACGCCGCGTGCCGCGCCCTCGACGGTCTGCGGGATGTCGTGGAGCTTCAGATCGAGGAAGACCGGCAGCTCGAACTTGCGGATCGCATCGACGGCAGCGCGCCCGTGCGCGACGAACAGCTCCAGCCCCACCTTGAACAGGCCGACGTGCCCTGCGAGCCTGGAAGCGAGCCGCTCCGCCGCGACGGGGTCATTGACGTCGAGCGCGGCGCAGATGGGATTCACCGCGAAAGTCTCCCGCCTGCATCGCGGACGGCCGACTGCGCCCGGGCCACCACCTCCGTGAGCGCGATCAGGTCCACGTCATTGGCGCCACGCATCTTCCACTCCACCTTGCCCTCCGCCAGGCCCTTCTTGCCCACCGCGATGCGCAAAGGCAAACCGATCAGGTCGGCGTCCTTGAACTTCACTCCGGCACGCTCGTCGCGGTCGTCGAGGAGGACCTCGACTCCGGCATCGGTCAGCTCCCGGTAGAGGCGCTCCGCTGCGTCCCGCACCGCGCCGTCCTGCATCTGCAGGGGCAGCAGCGCAACGTGCAGGGGCGCGATGCTCATCGGCATGCGGATGCCGTCGCCGTCGTGGTGCAACTCCACCGCTCCGGCGAGGATGCGCTCGATGCCGATCCCGTAACTGCCCATCACGATCGGCACTTCCTTGCCGCTCTCGTCCAGCACCCGCGCTCCCATGGTCTCGGAATAACGCGTGCCGAGCTTGAAGATGTGGCCGACCTCGAGCGCCTTTCCCAGGGTGAGCGGGCTGCCACAGCGCGGGCAGCCCTCGCCGGCATTGACCGTGCGCAGATCCGCCGAGGTCGCGTGCGCAAGGTCGCGCGGCACCGAGACGTTTCTCAGGTGGAAGCCGTCCCGGTTCGCTCCAGTCACCAGCCCGGTGCGCCCGGCCAGCCGCCGGTCGATGACGATGCGCAGACCCTTGCCCGCCAGCCCGACCCCGCCCAGCGAGCCAGGCCGTGCGCCCATCCAGCGCTGGATCTCGTCCGGGTGTGCCGGGCGCAGCACCGACGCACCGCTCGCCGTCTGCAGCTTGGCCTCGTTCAGCTGATCGTCGCCGCGCACGATGGCGATGACCGGTTTGTCGTCGCCGACGTAGACCAGCGTCTTCAGCTGCTGGTCCGCGGGCACGCCAAACGGCTTCGCCGCAAGCGCCTCGATGGTCAGCGCTCCCGGGGTAGCGAACTCCTCGAGCGGCGGAGATTCGCCCGCCGCCTTGTACTTGTCCGCCGTTTCCACCCGCGACTCGGCCTTCTCCGTGTTCGCGGCGTAACCGCAGTTCTCGCAGGAAGCGATCAGGTCCTCGCCGGCGTCCGTCGGGACCATGAACTCGGTCGACCCGGAGCCCCCCATCGCGCCGGAATGCGCCTCCACCTGGATGGTCTTCAGGCCGCAGCGCCCGAAGATCCGCACGTATGCCTGGCGGTGGTCCTCGAAAGACTTGTCGAGCCCGGCGCGATCCAGATCGAACGAGTAGCTGTCCTTCATGGTGAACTGGCGGACCCGGAGCAGGCCGCTCTTCGGCCGAGGCTCGTCGCGGAACTTCGTCTGGATCTGGTACCAGGCTTGCGGCAGCTGCCGATAGCTGCGCAGCTCCGCGCGCGCGAGCACGGTGAAGACCTCCTCGTGCGTCATCGCCAGGCACAGGTCGGCGCCCTTGCGGTCCTTGAGGCGGAACATGTTCTCGCCCATCACCGTCCAGCGGCCCGACTCTTCCCAGATCTCGCGCGGGTTCAGGGCAGGGAGATAGAACTCCTGCGCGCCGATCGCGTTCATCTCCTCGCGGACGATGGCGCTGATCTTGAGGATCGAGCGCTGTCCGAGCGGGAGGATGGAATAGATGCCCGCCGCGAGCTGCCGGATGTAGCCGGCGCGCACGAGCAGTTGATGCGAGGCGACGGTCGCGTCCGCCGGCACCTCTTTCAGGGTCGGCGTGAACGATTTGCTCATTCTCATGCGCTGTTTCCGCTCAAAGCAGGGCCGCACCGCGCTCGGCGCCAGCGGCTACCCCTTCTTCAGTTCCCGGTCCACCGTCTGCTTCATCTGCTCGTAAGGCTGCGCTCCGTTGACGAACACGCCGTTGATGAAGAACGCCGGCGTTCCGTTCACGCCGGCCGCGTTGCCGGCCTTCATGTCCTCCTCGACCACCGCCTTCTTCTCCCCGCTGTCGAGGCACTTGTCGAACTTCGGGGCGTCGAGCCCCACGGACTTCGCGTATGCCTTCAGATCGTCGACGGCGAGCTTGTTCTGGTTCGTGAACATCTTGTCGTGAAGCTCCCAGAATTTGCCCTGTTCCTGCGCGCAGGCCCCCGCCTCGGCGGCCTTCTGCGCGAACGGATGGAATTCGAGCGGATAGTGGCGGAACACGAGCCGGACCTTGCCGTCGTATTCCTTCATCAGCCGCTCGATGACCGGAACCTCGCGACCGCAGTAGGGGCACTGGAAGTCGCTGAACTCGACGATCGTCACCGGAGCGTTGTCCGGACCCCGCGACGGGCCCTTCGCCTCTACTTCGATGCGCGGCACGTCGGGCGCCTGGAGCGCCACCTGGACGTGGTGCTTCGACTTCAGCTCCTCGACCAGCTTCCCCATGCCGTCGCGCAGCTTCTGCTGCCGGACCGCCTGCTTGATCCGCGGCTTCAGATCGTCAAACGACTGGCCCTGCGGGATCTGCGCCTTGTGCTCGTCGTAGAAGGCCTTGGCCTCCGCATCGGTGGGCTCGGCAACCGAGGGCATGTACTCGGTCTGGTACCACTGCTCGATGGTCTTCCCCTTCGCCTTGGCCTCGTCCTCCAGGAGACGGCGGGTGATCATCTCCTCGATGAGCCCTCGGCGCTGCTCGTAAAGCTCGGTGAGCGCCTTCACCTCCGCCTGCCGCAGCTTGGGCCCTACCTCGTGGTCGTTCTGCAGCTCGCCGTACGTGATCGGCTGGCCGTCCACCTCGCCGACCTTGGTTCCGGGGTCCAAGGTGATGGCGGACTTGCCGGTCCCCGTTCCCCCGCCTGTCTTGCAGGCGACGAACGACGCCGAGCAGAGGAGCGCCAACACGTGCAAACTACGGCTCTTCATGACAGTCTCCGCGGACGGGTAAACCGCGCACCCTAGGCGGGCGCGGCCCCTGCGTCAACAATCGGGGGCCTCTTGGCGTTCCAGAACCCCAGTCCCGGCGAGATCAAGGCGCTGCTTCAGCGCGTCCAGACGATCGCGGTGGTGGGGCTCTCGCCCGACCCGGATCGGCCTTCCTACAGCGTGGCCATGTACCTGCAGGGCTGCGGGTACCGGATCGTGCCGGTGCGTCCGGGCGGCGGGGAAATCCTCGGCGAGAAGGTCTACGCCCGGCTCTCCGATGTCCCGTTCGCGGTCGACATCGTGGATCACTTCCGGCGCAGCTCGGAAGTGGGCGCCCACATCGACGAAGCGATCAAGCTGCGCGTTCCCGCCGTCTGGATGCAGGAGGGGATAGTGGACGAGGCGGCGGCAGGGCGCGCGCGCGAAGCCGGTCTGGTGGTCGTGATGGACCGCTGCATGCTCAAGGAGCACCGCAAGTCGGGGCTGAGCTCCAACCCGCCCGGAATCTAGCCGCCGCCGAAGGCGGCTCCGCGGCTACGCTTGAGCGCGAACCGTGCCAGCACGGGTTATGAAGTTTGATCCAGTGCTCAAGATCGCGCTCGCCCTGACCGCGGCCCTGCCCGCCCTCCTCCTGCGCCTGATCGGCGTGCAGCTTGCGCCCGCTCCCGCGATCGCCGTCTTCGGATCCGCCGTGGTCGCCTCGGCCTTCCTGCTCGTCTGGTCCTCGGAAGCGGCGCGCCGCGACATCTCCAGCAGCCTCGCCACGGCGATCCTCGCCGTCATCGCCGTCCTCCCCGAGTACGCCGTCGACCTGTTCTTCGCCTGGAGCGCCGGCCATGCTCCCGAGAACGCGCATTACGCTGCGGCCAACATGACGGGCAGCAACCGGCTGCTGCTCGGGCTCGGATGGCCCTTCGTGGTCCTGCTCTTCGTCTTCGGCGCGCGCCGCCGCGGGCAGCGGGTGACCGGCGTGGTCCTGCGGGAAGCTCGCCGGCTCGAGCTGGGGTTCCTCGGCGCCGCCAGCCTCTACTCCCTCGTCGTCCCCTTCACGCGCCGGATCGCCTGGTACGACGCGGTGGTGCTGTTGGGTATCTTCTTCGCCTATCTGTGGCGGGCGGCGCGAGGGGAACAGGAGGAGCCCCGGCTTCACGGCGTCGCGAAGCGCATCGGCGATCTGCCCCGGCGCACCCGGCGCGCCGCGGTGATCGGGCTGATGCTCGGCGCGACCGCGATCGTGCTCTCCGCGGCGGGCCCGTTCGCGACCGCGCTGGTGCAGGGCGGCAGGCAGCTGGGCATCGACGAGTTCCTCCTCGTGCAGTGGCTGGCGCCGGTCTCCTCGGAATCGCCGGAGCTTCTGGTCGCGGCGGTACTGGCGTTGCGCGGCCACCAGGATTCCGCGCTGGGGACCCTGCTCTCCGCGAAGGTGAATCAGTGGACCTTGCTGGTGGGGAGCCTTCCCATCGCCTATGCGATCGGAGGAGGCGGCGCCGGTGGAATCGCGCTGGACGCGCGGCAGACCGAGGAGTTCATCCTCACGGCAGCTCAGACCGTCCTCGGCTTCGCCGTCCTCGCCGATCTCCACCTTCATCTCTGGGAAGCGATCGCGCTGCTGGCGCTATTCGCGCTGCAGTTCCCGTTTCCGCAGACGCAGGTGCGCATCGGTTTCGCCATCGCCTACGCGGCGCTCGCTCTAGTGCTGCTGGTGTGGCGGCGGCGAGAGCTGCCCCGGATCGCCTGCTATGCCAGCTGTTCTTCCAGCGCGAGCACCGGGAGCAAGCTCTCCTGAAGCGCGTGCAGCTCGTCGGCGGCTCGCGGCTGCACCACTTCGCACGCATCGCTCTCGGCCAGCACCTTGCGCACGAGCTGCTGGTTCAGCCAGTGACCCGACTTCACCGCGGTGAGCTGCCCGATGACCGGCATCCCGAACAGCGACAGGTCTCCCATCGCGTCCAGGATCTTGTGGCGTACGAACTCGTCCGGATAGCGAAGGCCTTCCGGGTTCAGGATGTTGAAGTCGTCGACCACCACCGCGTTCGCGAGCGACCCGCCCCGGGCCAATCCCGCGCCCAGCAGGCGCTCCACGTCACGCTTGAACCCGAAGGTCCGCGCCCGCGCGATCTCCTTCTGGAACGACTTCTCGTTGACCTCCAGGCGATAGCTCTGGTCCGAGATCAGCGGATGGTTGAAGTCGATGGTGTAGTTGATCGCGAACCGGCCGCGGGCGGGTGAGAGCCGCGCGAGCTTGTCCCCTTCCGCGACGCTCACGGTCCTTCGCATCAGGAGATAGCGCCGCGTCGCCCGCTGCTCGTGGACGCCCGCCTCGCGCACCAAGGCAACGAACGGGTCCGCGCTGCCGTCGGCGATGGGGACTTCCGGCCCTTCCACCTCGATGCAGGCGTTGTCGATCCCGCATCCCGCGAGCGCCGCGAGCAGGTGCTCGACGGTGCTGATGCGCACGTTCTCGCGGCCGAGCGAGGTGTTCAGCGTCGTATCGATCACGAACTCCGAGAGGGCGGGAATCTCCATGCCATCGCGGACGAAGACCAGTCCGGTATCGATCGGAGCAGGCGCCAGCGTCAGTCGCACGGCCGCGCCGGAATGGAGCCCGATGCCTGACAGTGCTGCGCGCTGCTTGAACGTTCGCTGGCGAAAGGGATGGAGATCCATGCCTGGTGCGTCTCCTCCGGTAGGTGCGGCAGCAGCAACTGCGGCATTTCAGCAACAACTGTGCCGGGGGACGCCCCGGAGTGATGAATCTAGTGACGCTGAGGAGTTGGCGAGGTCCGCTCCCGCCCCGCAGGCGATGGGGCGCTGTTCAGTTCCTGCCCGGATACGACACCGCTGTCACGCTTCGGGATAAAGGGCGCTTCCCTTATCGCCCCTTCTGCACTTTGGCAAGCGCCTCCCGGTAGCTCGCCTCATCGATGGGGATCTTCTGTAATTCCGAGCGCTTGGAAACCAGCTCCAAAGCGCGCTCGAGGATCTCCGCAAACCGCTGGCAATCGTCGTGCAATCGCTGCAGCCTGATTTGAGTGCTTTCCCCGCGCCGCCCCGACCAGCCCTCGAGCAAGTCCAGGAACCGATCGAACAGCTCGCGGTCGGAGTGGCGCAACAGCTGGTAACCCACATCGCGGAACTCGGTCGCGTAGCGGCGCAACGGCTCCGCCGCATCCGGTGTGGCATCCGGCTGCTGCAGGGCATGGGCCGTGTAGCGGCACATCTCGCGAAAGACCCAGAGGTCCTTGCGCAGCCGCTCGCTCTGATCGGTGCGGGCCGCATCGTCCTCGAACAGCGCGTAGTGTCCCATCGCAGGATCCAGGGCATTGGCCAGAATGCCGACGCACTCCTTGGTCGCCTCCACCAGCTTGTCCCGCTGGAAATCGAGCTGGGCGCGATCGGTGAGCGGTTGCGCCAGCAGGGGCGGAACGGAAGCCAGCACATCGCGGATCTTCTGCGCCGCGGCCTTGCCCGCCGCCACCGGAGCTCCCGCGCCCGGGTAGAGGCGCGGCAGATCCGATTCCAGGTAGCCGACCAGCGCGTGGAGCTCGCTGCGCACGAGCGCCAGGATCACCAGGACCCGCCGCGTATGCGCGGCGGGGGGCGAGGGCACGTAGCGCAGCGATCGCAAGGCGCGGAACGAGGCGAGAAGACCGAGGGCGAAGGCCCTGCGCTTCTTCTCGTCGTCGAGCAGGCGCAGGCCCTCGAGCAGCAGCACCGAGCCGATACGGTCGTACTCGGCGCGGAACTCCAGCGCCGACGGCGGGCAGAAGTAACGGGAGACGAACAGCTCGTGCTGAAGGGCGCGGCCGACGTCGAGGAACAGCGATTGGGGGGCGCCATCGAGGCGGAGCAGGTGGTCGAGGATGCCTTGGTGGGCCACCAGCCCGGTGCGAAGCAGGAAGAGCGACTCCTCGGGCGTCCGCTGCTCGCGCAGCTCTGCGCCGAGGCGCGCCCGCGCGCGGTCGTCGGCGAGTGAACCCTCGACGAAACTCCGGAAGAGCAACGCCTGCTCCTGACGCTGCTCGATGAGCTTGCGGGAGAGATGGACGCTGCGGTGCAGGGCGTCGCGCGCCGCCTTGAGCTCCTCTTTCCAGTCGCGCTCCGGCGGAGGCTGCAGATCGCCGAACAGGTTGCGCAGGTTGAAGAAGCGGTCGAGGCCGCGCAGGAGCATCTCCATCTCGAAGAGGATCTCCTCTCGCCCGCTGATCTCCAGGGTGCGGACCCAGCGCTCGCGCTCGGCGAGGTAGACGGCGCGGACGCGCTGGGAGTCGCGCATCAGCTCGAAGAAGAAGTCCTGCGCGAAGGAGCGCTTTTCTCCAGGCGCCGCCATCAGAGCAGCGATCCCTGGAGCCCGGCAGGCATCTTGCGGCCCAGGTGCTCGAACGCGCGCTGGGTGGCGACGCGCCCGCGCGGCGTGCGTGCCAGGTAGCCCTCCATCAGCAGATAGGGCTCGTACACGTCCTCCAGCGTATCGGCGCGCTCGCCTGCCGCCATGGCGAGAGTCTCCAAGCCGACCGGCCCGCCGCCGAACTTGTCGATGAGCGAAACGAGGATCTTCCGATCCATGGCATCGAGGCCGGCGGCGTCCACTTCCAGGCGCTGCAGCGCGCGATCGGCGACGTTCCTCGTGACCCTGCCGTCTCCTTCCACTTCCGCGAAATCGCGCACCCGCCGCAGCAGGCGATTCGCGATTCTCGGCGTGCCGCGCGCCCTGAGGGCGATCTCGCGCGCACCGCCCTCGTCCAGGCGGACGGAGAGCTTCAGGGCGGAGCGCCGCACGATCTCTTGAAGGTCCTCCGGAGGGTAGTATTCGAGCCGGCTGACGATGCCGAAGCGGTCCCGCAGCGGTCCGGTCAGCAGCCCGGTCCGCGTGGTCGCGCCGATCAGGGTGAACCTCTTCAGGGGCAGCCTCAAAGCCCTGGCGCCGGCGCCGTCTCCGATCACGATGTCGAACGTGAAGCTCTCCATCGCCGGATAGAGGTTCTCTTCGATCGCCGGGTTCATCCGGTGGATCTCGTCGATGAAGAGAACGTCATTCTCCGCCAGGTTCGTCAAGATTCCCGCCAGATCGCCCTTTCGTTCCAGCGCCGGGCCGGAAGTGACGTGGATCTGCGAGCCGAGCTCGTGGGCGATCACGTGCGCGAGCGAGGTCTTGCCCAGGCCCGGCGGTCCGCAGAAGAGGACGTGGTCCAGCGGCTCTTTCCTGCCGGCCGCTGCCTTGACGAAGACCTTGAGGTTGTCGATCAGCGCCCGCTGTCCCACCACCTCGTCGAAGTCGCGCGGGCGCAGCGTGAGGTCGAAGGTTGCGTCATCGCCGGAAGCGGCTGATGCGGTGGTGCGATCGGAGAGCGGTTCTTCGCGCATTTCGGGCCAAGGTACCACAGGGACCTTGACCCTCAAGCGAGGGAGCGCCGCGCCCGCTGCCGCCCGCGCGGGCGCGAGGTGACGACGACGAAGCCCTCCGATTCCAGGAACGGCACCGTCCCCGTGAACGCGCTCGCGTTCGTCGCCGGCGGCCGCACGGGGTAGGCCTCGGCGGTGCGCCCGCCTGCGAGACGGATGCTGCGCAGCGCGTGCCGCAGCAGCGCCCGGGCGATGCCGTTGCCCCGAAAACCGGCCTTGACGAAGAAGCAGGGGATGCTCCAGACGTCCGCGGCGTCGTCGCAGGCGAGTGAGGGCGACCTCTGCAGCTTGGGGAGATCCACGCGTCTGGCGTAGGCGCACCAGCCGACCGGCGCGCCGCCGGCGAAGGCAAGGACGCCGCGCGAGGCCCCGCTCCGCACCAGCGACTTCTGCCGCTGTTTCATGCGCGGACCGTTGGCGATGGTGACGGTCTCTCCCGGCCCGAGCCGCCACCACATGCACCAGCACCCAGCGCAGGCGCCGTTGGGGCCGAAGAGCTTCTCCAGCGCCGGCCATGACTCCGGCGTCAGGTCCCGAGTCTCGATCTTCACGGCGCTCCGGCGATCACGCGCAGCGCCTCCCTGAGCTGATCCTCGAGCGGGGCTGCGGCGCCGAGGTTTCGCCGCACCGCCTCTGCGGTGCGCTCTGCCGCCGCCGGGCGGTACCCCAGGTTCACCAGCGCGGAGAGCAACGCCGCATCCGCCGCGCCGGCGAGTGAGGCCTGCGAAGACCGCGCACCGGCGGCGAGACCGCTGGTGGCGATCCGGTCCTTGAGCTCGACCATCAGGCGCTCCGCCCCGAGACCGCGATCAGCAGGCGGAAGAGCTCCTCCTCCTCGGAGCTGACGAAGCCGAACAGCTGCAGCGCATCCTCGCGGACGTGCGTGTGGCAGCGAAGCTGCGCCCGTGCGCCTTCCGGGGGCATGTGCGCCATCGATTGCAGGGAGAGGTGGATGAGGTATCCGACGCCCTGGACGTCGAGCACTGCCGCATCTTCACGCTTTTCCAGGACGATACCGGAGAGGCGCGCGATCGCTTCGCGAACCTCCGCGCGAGGGCCGCGCGCCAGTCGCTGCGCGGGTGGGCAACTGCAACTTCCGGATCCCCCGCACGCAGCAGGCCGCAGATGGCGGCCGCCAGGGCATCGCTCGCGTCGAGCCGACCCGGGAGCGGGATCCCGAGCACCACCGCCACCATCCGTCCGACCTGCTGCTTCTCCGCGCGCCCGGTTCCAGTCACAGCCTGCTTGATCACGCTGGGTGCGAAGCTGCGGACCGGGACTCCCGCCTGCGCCGCGGCAAGGATGGCCACGCCCCGCGCCTGCCCGAGCACGAGCGCCGAGCGCGCATTCTTCGCGTGGAATACGTCCTCGAGCGCGACGAACTGCGGGCGATGCCGGAGCAGCTCCCGCGACAGCCCCTCATGCAGGGCGCGGAGGCGCTCCTCGATCGCATCGGCTGCGCCGACCTCCAGCACACCGTGCGCCAGGTGACGGACTCGCGTCCCTCCCGCGTCCTCGACGACGCCGAACCCGCAGCACCTCGAACCAGGATCGATCCCCAGGACCTTCACTGAACCCTGGACTCTATCGCGGCCATCTCTTCGTCGGAAATCTCGAAGTTCGTGTAGACGTGCTGCACGTCGTCGTTCTCCTCCAGGTTCTCGACCAGCCGCAGCACCTTCTCGGCGGTGTCCCCCGAGACCTGCACGGTGCTCTTCGGCAAGTACGCCATCTTCGGCGCGCCCACCGGCAGCTTGCCTTCGAGGGCCTTGTGCACCTGCATGAGAGAGCCGGTGTCGGTGCGGACCTCGAAGCCGCCGTCTCCGTCGGAAAGCACGTCTTCCGCCCCTGCCTCGAGCGCCAGCTCCATCACCTCGTCCTCGCTGGCTCCCTTCTTCACCGGGATGACGCCCTTGTGGTCGAACTGGAACGCCACCGCGCCCGAGGCGGCCATGCTGCCGCCGCCCTTGGTGAAGATGGCGCGGACGTCGCCGGCGGTGCGGTTCTTGTTGTCGGTGAGGATCTCGAGGACGAACGCCACCCCGCCGGGCCCGTATCCCTCGTAGGTGAGCTCTTCGTAGTTGACGCCCTCGAGCTCGCCGGTGCCCTTCTTGATCGCGCGGGTGATGTTGTCGGCCGGCATGTTCGCCTCGCGCGCGGCGAGGACCGCGGATCGCAGGCGAGCATTGTGGTCCGGATCGCCGCCGCCGGAGCGCGCGGCCACCGTCACTTCCCGGATCAGCTTGGTGAAGAGCGCGCCTTTGCTCGCGCCCATCGCTTCCTTCTTGCGCTTGATCTTCGTCCACCGGTTGTGGCCGGACATCGCTGCTCCTGTGCGAAACCGCAACACTTCATACAACCATAGAGCGGTCGATCGAAGCGTTTACCGTTCTGCTCTCTAGGGAGGGCGGCCTGGAGTGCCGCCCGTCTTGCCGCAGATCCATGCAGCCGCGGAACCAGGCGGCACGGCCTCGTCGCGCTGGAGACTAGCGCCAGTGGTGCAATGGCCGTTCCCGCCGGGAAAACCCGCGAGCTCCACCGGGACGGCGGCCAGCGTGACGAGCCGGAATGCAGGTGGCGCGTCGTCGGACAACCCACGGCCGAGCAGGCGTTGGGTCGATGCCCGCAGGACCGGAGTATCGGGCGGCATGGAGTAGATGGAGGAATCGAATGACGCGCCGACCGCGAGCGCCCTCGCCCCCGGCTCGAGCAGCGCCGGCAACGGCGGCGTACCCGCAAGCAGCGGGCGGACGATGCCGTCCGGTCCCTGAAGCCCGAGCGTTTCCAGATCCGCCGTCCCGGGTCCGAGATTGAGAAGCTCGACGTATTCGCCGTCCACGCCGGAGGCCATCAATTCGGAGACGATCGCCCGCGGCAGCGGGGCGATGGTGCTGAACCTTTGCGGGGCAGCGCGCAGCACGAAGCCGAAATCGTCGCGCGCGGTCACGAACAGCGTGTAGTCGGAGGCGGAGCGCAGCCCCTCGATCCGCACCGAGCCACTGCAGGCGAAGCTCTGCGGCCCACACGCCGGCGGAGCGCAGAGGATCCCGGCCGCCGCGGTGACCGCGGTGCCGCGGGAATCCTCGATGGTGAGCTCGATCTGCGCCGGCCAGTCGAGCACGAGGGAGGCGGTCATGCCCGTATCGCGGACGGAGAGCTGCGCCGCGCCACCCTGCAGGGCCGGCGCGGCGTTGCGCGTGCAGTGGGCCGCCGTAAAGGCCTGACCAGGGGCCGTGGCCCTGTCCAGCGCGAGCGAATACTCCGCGCCGGCGAAAAGCGGTGCCACCAGAGGCAGCGCCACGGGGCCGTGCGCCTCCGCGGAAACGAGCTCTTCTCCATGGGGCCCGAGCAGCGCGATCCGCCCTCTCTCGGCGAAGGCGCGGATCACCGCGACGTTCCAGGGAACCTCGCCGCCGGCGGCCGGCGTGAGCAGCCGCGCGGCCGGAGGCGGTGGCGCGACATGAAACGCGAATCTGGCGCCGTTCCCGGCCAGGCGCCTGCCCTGCTCATCCTTCAGGCGAGGCGAGACGAGCAGATAGTGACCTCCGGGAAGGAGCGGGCTGTCCGGCGCGAGCGAGATCGATCTGCGATCGGATGCGACTGCCGCCTCCGCGGGAATGAGCAGCGTGCGCTCGTGCGCGGAGAGGGGAGCGTGCTCGATGGCGGCGGCGGCGCGTTCGACGTCCGCTTCCGCCGCGAGCGCGACGGTCTCGCTTCGCCCCGATGGCGCGAGGAGCTGGCCCTCGTCCATCGCCGCGGAGAAACGTACCGTGAAGCGCGCGCTCGCTGCGATGGCACCGGGTGCAGGGTCGACATCCTCGACCGTAAGCTGCGACGGTCCGGCGTCCGGCGGCAAGGCCGGGGAGGCCACCTTGCCGCAGCCGGCGAGGATCGAGTACGCGATCGCGGCTGTCGTCCGCTTCATCTCGGGTCTCCCATGCAGGCCGCCTCTTCACGCGCGGCGGCCTCGCGAAAAAGGCCGGTGAGCGCGACCAGCGCGGCGGTCCCCCGCAGCAGCGCGAAGCAGGATTCGCGCGTACCCGCTGCCAGCCACAGCACGCGCGCCTTCTGCCGATCGATCCAGAGCTGCGCCGCGCGCTCCGCGGCCTCGCGCCGCGCTCGCGAGAGCTGGACATGCGCGAGTGCCAGCTGCGTCTCCTCGCGGGCGAAGATCACCTGGGACAAATCCCAGGTCAGCACCACCACCCAGGCGTGACCCGCTGCGAAGTCCTGCTCGCGCAGCGGCGCGAGACGGAACTCTCCCTCGCGCGTCTTCTGGTCGTCCCGCGCGGAAGCCTGACCGCGCAGCTGCGGCGCCCAATGCGCCGCCCGCGCGCGAGAGAGCCGCGCCGCGTCGAGCGCGGCCGCCCCTCCGGCGAGCTCCGCGGCTGCCTCCTGCGTCTCCAGCAGGCCGGGCTCAGTCTCCCCCGCAGGCGTGGCGAGAAGCCACATTCCCAGGACGACGGCTCCCGGCACTCCCCCTCCCCGGCAGTCCGAAACTCGACCGCCTACACGCGTTTTTGCAGGCCTCGTGCCGGAGTGAACAGGGCGAAGGTTGCTCTACGCCCCAGTTTCGCGGCCGTTCAGGCGTGCCCAGATTGCGACGCCGGGGGACCAAAGTGAGACCCCCAACCCCGGAGCCGCGTGCTCGATCTCCGTCCTGCCCATGAGCAGCCGTTCTGGTCCGAATGGCTCCGGCGGCCGCTCTCGATCGCTGCCCGCGGGCGGCTGCGTGCGCGCCTCGAGGAGGCCCGGCCGGGGACGACGCTGGGATTTCTTCGCGATGGAGCGCGCATCGTCCGCGGATCGTTGCGCACTGCGCTGGAACATCGGGCGCTGCGGTTCCTGCATTCGCTGTTCTCGCTGCAGCGGCGCATCGAGACCGCCTTCCTTTCCTCGAGCGCCGCGGCGCAGCTCGCCGACGCCGCGTTGGAAGGGGAGAACACGCGCGAGCTCGCCGGGCGCATCGCGAAGATCGCCAGGTGGCTCAGCGGCGCCGAAGGCGTCGCTGTCCACCTGAGGACCGGCGCCGGCCTGCAGATGCTCGGAAGCGATGGCCGTCCATGCACGGCGGAGCTCGCGGCGCGCGCTCTGGACAGTGGCCGCGTCGAGTGGGGCGCCGAATGCGCCGCCGTGCCCCTCTGCGTACACGACCAGATCGTCGGCGCGCTCTCCATCCTCTTCGACGGGGCGCTGCGCGACCTGCGTCCGCTACGGCCGCTGCTCACGCGGGCGGCCGCGGTCCTCGCGGCCGCGGAACGCGAATCCCGCAAGGACCGGTTCCTCTCGCTCGCCGCGCACGAGCTGAAGACGCCGCTCACCAGCATCAAGGGGTTCTCCTATTCGCTTGCGCGCCGCCTGGAGAAGGGCGAGGCATGTGATCCCCGCAGCGTGCAGGTGCTGGAGCGGCAGGCGGAACGGCTCCACGCGCTCCTGGAAGAGATGCTCGAAGTCTCGCGCATCGAGACTTCGCGGTTCGTGCTGCACCAGGAGCCCTGCGAAGCGGTCGAGCTGGTCGAGGCCGCGCGCCGATCGCTGCGGCGCCTGGGAGCGGACGCGGACGTCGACGCGCACGTCGAGCCCTCGCTTCCGCTGGTCGCCGACCGCGAGCGGATCGAGCGCGCGCTGACCGCGATGGTCCTGCGCGCCCGCATCCTGGGCCCGGTCACCATCGATGGCCGGCGCGCCGCCGGTCAGGCCGTCATCCGCGTCGAATGGTCCGGCGATCCCTTGCACGATTCAACGCATGCGCTCGAGCCGCAATGGGAGGCGCCGCCCTCGCAGCGCCAGGGCCTGGGGATGGCGCTGATGATCGCCCGCAGGGCCGCGGAGCTGCACAGCGGGACCTTGCGCGCCGAAGCGCACGCCTTCGTGCTCGAGCTGCCCTTGCGTGCGCGGGTGGCGGGAAGACCCGGAAACCAGGAGGGGCGCGTGCTCGTGGTCGATGACGACGAGCCCATCGCGCGCATGATGGCGGAATTCCTCGCCGAGCATGGGTTCGAGGCGGATTGGGCCGGCGGCGGGCGCGCCGCGCTGACGAAGATCAAGAGCGACCCTCCCGACGTGATCGTGCTCGATCTGCGGATGCCGGACCTGGACGGCCGCGCGTTGCTCGCCGCGGTTCGCACCCTCGGACTCGCTCCGCGCGTGGTCCTGTTCTCCGCCGATCGCGAGGTGGCGGCAGCGGCGAGGGAGCTCGCTTGCGAGGCATTCGTCGAAAAACCTTTCGCCCCGGAATCGCTCCTCGACGCGGTGCGTCGCGCGCAGGCCGCGGGACAGGTGTAGCGGGTAATTTTCGAACCGGCGCGTCGCCGAGCCGCCATTCGGCGGCCTATCGACAGCCTTCGCGTTCCAACTCCGCGACGCGCTTCTTGAGCTGCTCGACCTGCTGCGCCTCCGTCTCGTACGCGTCGCGATAGCGCCGCGCCTTCGCCTGCTCCGCGCGAAGGGCCGCGTCGCCGTGACCGCAGCCCGCGGCGAGGACGAGGGCAGCAAGTGCGAGCTTCATTGCACGCCCTTCAGCCGCTGCAGCATCTCCGGCGGAGGGAGGAATCCCGTCACGCGCGTCGGACCCTCTCCGGGAATGGCGCACTCCGGAGGTCTCTCGTCCCGGCAGGCCATCATCAGCACCGTCGGCAACCCAGGAACGCCGTACTTCTTTTGCAGCGAGTCATTCTCGTCGGACTCCTCGGTCGAATCGATCTTCAGCGGAACGAATCGATCCGCGACCTCCTTGGCGACCGTGGGATCGGACCAGGTGTGCACGTCCAGCTCCTTGCAGGCGGCGCACCATTCGGCGAAGAAGTCGATCAGCAGCGGCTTGCCCGTCGCCTGGGATTGCTGCACGGCCAGCCGCTCGTCATGCAACCACGGGATCGCGAATGGCTTCTCGCTGCGCGGCTCGCCGAGCCAGCCGAAGCACAGCCCGACCCCGAGTAGAAGCAGCAGGAGCGACCCGAGCTTGACCGCCTTCTCGCGCGAGCCGCCGTGGAACGACAAGCTGAGGGCTCCTGCGACTACACCGGCAAACCCTAGCAAACCGGCCGCGATCGCAACCGAGCGCGCAGAAAGCGGCAGGGACCCGGGTCGCGGAAGGAAGGGCAGGACCAACGCGAAAGCGGCAGCGACGAGCGCGATGCCGAGCACGCTCTTCACCGTCTCCATCCAGGGTCCGGAGCGAGGGAGGCGCAGCGAGGTGGCGCCGAGCACGAAAAACAGCATCCCCATCCCGATCGCGTAGGTGAAGAGCATCCAGAAGCCGAGGACGGCGTTGCGCTGCGCGGCGACGTAGGTGAGCACGCCCGCGAGGACCGGGCCGGTGCAGGGCGCGGCGATGATGCCGGCCACGAGGCCCATGCCGAAGGCGCCGGCAAATCCCGCCGCCTTGACGCCGGACAGCTTCTGCTGGAGCGCGGAGGGCAGCGCGATCTCGAATGCCCCGAACATGCTCGCCGCAAGCGCCACCAGGAAGACCGCCAGCACCGCGATCACGGCCGGCGAGGAGAGGAAGGCACCGAAGGCCTTGCCGGACAGCGCCGCAAAGAGCCCGAGCGCGGAGAACATCGCGGCGATGCCGGCGACGTAGGTGGCAGACAGTGCGATCGAGCGGCCTCGATGCTCCGCCTGCCGTGCTCCGAAGATGCTGACGGTGATCGGGATCAAGGGATACACGCACGGCGTCAGGCTGGTGAGGATGCCGCCGAGGAAGAGGGCGGCGAAGGTACCGGCCGAGACGCCTGCCGACAGGCCGAGCCCTCCACCGCCGCTGGCAGCCGGTCCGACGCTTTGCGTCAAGAAGGTAGGGAGGAAGGGGAGCGCGACGCCGATCGCCAGCGCCAGGACCAGACGGGGAACCCACTTCGTCATCGCCGCCATCCTAATCCAGCGCGCCTTGACCCGCAGCGGGTCGGGTTATAATAGACCAGACTAGTCCACATTAGGAACGACATGCCGATCAAGCTCCCTATCTACATGGACAACAACGCCACCACCCCGCTCGATCCGCGGGTCTTGGAGGCGATGATGCCGTATCTCACCACCGAGTTCGGCAACGCCGCCTCGCGCAGCCATCCGTTCGGGTGGAAGGCCGAGGAGGCGGTGGATCGGGCGCGCGAGCAGATCGCCGCGCTGATCGGCGGGAACGAGAAAGAGATCGTCTTCACGTCCGGTGCCACCGAGAGCATCAATCTGGCGCTCAAGGGGGCCGCCGAGTTCTACAAGGAAAAGGGCAATCACATCATCACGGTCCGCACCGAGCACAAGGCGACGCTGGATACCGCCAAGCGGCTCGAGCGGCAGGGCTTCGAGGTCACGTACCTGCCTACGGACAAGGACGGCCGTATTTCCGCCCAGCAGCTCCGTGAGGCGATCACGGACAAGACGATCCTGGTCTCCGTCATGCTCGCGAACAACGAGATCGGGACCGTGCAGCCCATCGCGGAGCTGGGCGAGGTGACTCGGGAAAAGGGCGTCCTGTTCCACGTCGATGCCGTGCAAGGCGTCGGCAAGGTGCCCTTCGACGTGGAGAAGATGAAGGTCGATCTCGCTTCCCTGTCGGCCCACAAGATCTACGGGCCCAAGGGCATCGGCGCGCTCTGGGTGCGGCGCAAGCCCCGGGTCCGCATCGCCCCGATCATCGACGGCGGCGGGCACGAGCGCGGCATGCGCAGCGGGACGCTGAACGTCCCGGGGATCGTCGGCTTCGGCAAGGCGGCGGAGCTGGCGCAGCAGCTCATGCCCGAAGAGGCGAAGCGGACGTACCAGCTCCGCAAGAAGCTGCAGGACTACCTGTTCGGCCACCTGGACCACCTGGAGCTGAACGGCCACCCGACCGAGCGCCTGCCGGGCAACCTGAACGCGAGCTTTGCCTACGTGGAAGGCGAAGCGCTGATGATGGCCATCAAGAACGTCGCCGTCTCCTCGGGGTCCGCTTGCACCAGCGCCAGCCTGGAGCCCAGCTATGTGCTGCGCGCCTGTGGCGTGAGCGAGGATCTGGCGCACACTTCGATCCGGTTCGGCATCGGAAGGTTCAACACGGATGAGGAAGTCGATTACGTGGGCAAGTACGTGGTCGAGCAAGTGAAACGGCTGCGCGAGATGAGCCCGCTCTACGAGATGGCCAACGAAGGGATCGACCTCTCGAAGATCGAGTGGGCGGCCCATTAGCCGCGCCTGCCGAAGGCGGGTTGGCGGCTATCGCAGTTGATTGTACCGAGCGAGAGCAAGGAGACCGAAAT
>VBKQ01000332.1 GCA_005879505.1 Deltaproteobacteria bacterium | reverse complement strand
AGGTGCCGCCCTGTAGGAGTGCGTCCCCACAAGTCCCCGTCCACCCGATAAACACACTGGTTTGGGCACGGCGTCGCACCTCGGCCGTGCAATAAGCGGCAAGCCTTCTGAGTTGGCCAACCGGAACGGAGACCCCCCGCCGTTCCGGGAAGCAGCCAACCAAGGAGGCTCAGCCGTGAAGTCGCTCCCCCTGTTCGTCGCTTTGCTCGCCGCCGGTTCCGCATCCGCCGCCCAGGTCTGGGTCGCACCGGCCGCACAGAAGATCCGCCCCGGCGCGCAGGCGCCCGCGGGCGCCACCGCGGCCGCGAAGATCGCCGCCGCGAAGAACGAATTCGAAGCCTTCCAGGTGGTGGTCACCGGCCAGGCCAATGGCGTCTCGATGAACCTGGAGTCGCTCACCGACGGCGCGGGCCACACCATCTCCGGCCGCGACGTGGTCCTCTACCGCGAAGAGCTGATCAACGTGCCGCAGCCGACCGGCGGCGACGGCGCCGCCGGCTGGTGGCCGGACGCGCTGATCCCCGACGTCGATCCGATCGCGGGCGAGAAGCGCAAGGCGTTTCCCTTCGACGTACGGGCGAACGAGAGCCGCGCGGTGCTGGTGGACGTGCACGCGCCGCAGGCCACGCCGGCGGGCAAGTACACGGGAACGCTGCACGTGACCGGCGGCGTGACCCAGGACGTCCCGGTCGAGCTGACGGTGTGGGACTTCGAGGTCCCTTCCACCTCGACGCTGCGGACCGCGTTCGGGATGGCCTGGAACGGCCCCTGCATGGGGCACGGCGACGGTGGCTGCAGCCACGGCGATGAGGATCAGAAGCTGCGCGCCCGCTACGTGCAGGCGGCACTCGACAACCACGTCTCCATCCACCAGCCGTACTACACCTCGACGGTCGACAACTCCGGCAACGAGAATTGGGGCGCGTTCGATCAGTACGCGGCCCCGTTCCTCGACGGCACGGCAAACACCCGGCTGAAGGGCGCGAAGCTCACTTCGGTGAGCGTGAACGGCGCGACCGTGGCGCCAGTCATCAGCGCGTGGTCGAATCACTTCAAGCAGAAGGGGTGGACCTCGACGACGCTGTTCGACTACGTGTGCGACGAGCCGCCCCTCACCTGCAAGTGGCCGGACATCCCCGGCCGCATCTCACAGGTGCGCGCGGGCGACCCGAACATGCCGACGCTCGTCACCACCACGACCTGGGATGCGCAGAGCAACAGCGTGAGCGGCATCGATCTGTTCGTCCCCGTGATCAACTTCGTCGAAGGCAAGCCGGGCACCGTGCTCGCAGGTAGCCAGCGCTCGAAATTCGGCGCCAACACCTGGTGGTACCAGAGCTGCATGTCCTTCGGCTGCAGCGGAGTGGGCGGCGGTCTGGACGGCCAGGGCGAGACTGGCTGGCCGACCTACGCCATCGACTCCGACGCAACCCGCAACCGCGCGATGGAGTGGATGTCGTTCACCTACGACATGAGCGGCGAGCTCTACTACGAGATGACGATGTCGTTCTTCAGCGGCGATCCCTGGACGAACCAGACGGCGTTCGGCGGCAGCGGAGACGGCACCCTGTTCTACCCCGGCACCACCGGGAAGATCGGCGGCCAGACGGAGATCCCGGTCGAGTCGCTGCGTTTGAAGGGCATCCGCGACGGCATGGAGGACTACGAGCTGCTCAACCTGGCGAAGAAGCTCGGTCAAGGCGACCAGGCGAAGGCGATCGCCGCCGGCGTGTATCCGAAGACGTATCAGTCGACGTCGAATCCGGCGGCGTTGGACAGCGCGCGTGGCCAGCTGGCCGCGCTGATCCTGCACGCGCTCGGCAAGGACACCGCGCCCACGTGCACCACCACCGCGTGCGGCACCGATCCGGGCGTCGCGTCGCAGACCGCGGCCGGCGCGCTGGCCTCTGGCGGATGCTCCAGCGCGGGCGGGCAATCGATCTGGCTGGCGATCCCGCTACTCGCGCTGGTCCTGCTGCGGCGTCGCCGCGTCGCCTGATCTTCGCAGGGCAATGTCGGGGCTTGCGGTCCATGTAGGGCCGCAAGCCCTGTTCGTTTTCTGGGACGCCTACGCCGCGCGCTTGCGGTGCCCGGCGCTGGTCAGGATGGCCGAGAGGCGCTTCGCGACCTCGGGCCACAGATACCCGCGCTCGAGCACGCGCCTGCGACCGGCCTCACCCATCGCAGCGCGCCGCGCCGGATCGTCGAGCAGCGCGGAGATCGCCGCGGCCAGCGCTTCGGCATCGGCCGGGGGCACGCAGATTCCGGCGTCACCGAGGATCTCCGGGATGGCGCCGACCTGAGTGCCGACGCAAGGGATCTTGCAGAGCATCGCGTCGAGGAACGCGATTCCGAACGGCTCGCGCAAGGTGGGCAGGACGAAGAGTGTCGCTTCGCAGAGGAGGCGCTCGACGGCCTCGAGCGGCACCAGCCCGAGGTTGGTCACTCCCGGCGCGACCTCGATGGCCTCGGTGGGCCCCGCGATGAGGAGGCGCAGGTCCGGCCGCGAACGGCGCAGGATGGCGAACGCGCGCAGCAATACCGGCCCGCCTTTGCGCCGCCAGCCGTCCTTGCCCACGAAGACCAGCGTGCGGCCGTCGTCGTCGTGCCGCGGCTCGGCCTTCGGCACTATGTTCGCCCCCGCGCCCACCACGTGCACGACCGAGACGTCGACGCCGTAGTCGTCGATCAGCGACTGCCGCACCAGGGCGGAGAAGGTCGCGATGGCCATCGCTCGCTGGTACGTCTCGCGCTCGCGAGCCAGCCAGGCCTTCCCGAACTTGATGAAACGCCCGATGTCGGCCTCGGGTACCGGCGGCTGGCGCTCCGCGAGCAGGCAGGTGTTGTCGAGCAGGAGGACGTAAGGAAAGCGTGGCGGCCGCCCCGGCGCGAACAGCGCTCCGTTCTGCAGCACGACGTCTGGAGGCTCGGTGAGCGCCTCGAGCAGCTCGCCCGCCCTGCGCGAGTGCTGATCGAACGCGTAGACCGTGTTCAAGCGGTGGTGGATCAGCTGCGGCCCATGCCGCAGGGCGCTAGCGGCGAGCGACAACAGCACGCGCGGAGTCGGGCGAGGAAGACGCGTGCGCGGGTCGCGAAGCGCGAGGATTCCAGTGGGATCTACCGGAACGATCCGATGTCCAAGCACGCTCAGCGAGCGGACGACGTTGGGCGTCACCCCGCTCTGGTTGCCATAGTTGACGTACGCGATGCGCATCTAGGCTGCCTCCCGGACCATGAGCTGCGGCGTTTTCTGCGGAATCCAGTCGCGCACCGGCGGCAGCACTCCCATGGCGCGCAGCGCGGCGAGGTAAGCGAGGGCGAAGGCGATTCCCGTGCTGCAGAGCTGGATCAGGCGCGGACCTGCCGCGAAATGCATGACCAGCGCGCCTGGTGCGGCCGCGATCGCCGCCGCCGCGGCCTGCAGCCAGAGCTCTCGCGGAAGCGCGCCGAGAATGCCGGTCCCGAAGAGGCGTGCTGCGCGACGCAGCAGGATGAACCGGCAGATCTCCTCCGCGCAGATCCATCCGCCGAGAGCGCCGATTGGCCCCCATAGCTTCAGCCCGGCCCAGACCAGCGGGACCGTCAGCGCCAGCTTGAGCGCGCTGACCCGGAACATGAATTGGTTCTGGGCGCGCGCGCGCATGACGCCATCGAGCGGCAGCGCCGCCATGGGGATGGAGAGGATGGCGACCCGGAAGATGGGTACCGCGCCGAGGTAGCGGTCGGTGAAGAGAAAGCTGATCAGCGTAGGGGCAGCGATCGCCAGCAGCGCCATCGTCGGCACGAACACGAACGAGAGCCGCGCGACCGCTTCGCGAAAGAGCCGCAGCGCACCCTCGTTGTCGCCGTTCACGTCGTGCTCCGCGATCCCGAGCTGCAGGACCTCGGACACCGGCGTGTAGAGCATGTCGATGATGGGAAGCTGGAAGCACCCCACCGAGTACACCGCGAAGGCGGCGGCGGTGACGCTCGTGCTCACCAGGTAGCTGTGGAACTGCTGCTGCGGGATCACCAGGGCGAAGGCCGCCCCGAATGGGAGGGTGTAAGCAAGCTGGCGGCCGAGGTTTCGCCGGGAAAACTGCAGCCCGCCGCCGGCGAGCGCGATCCAGCATGCGGCCGCCTTGGCCGAGGTGGCGATCACCACACCGGCGAACGCGCCGGCCACGCTGTGTGTCCAGAGAGCGCCAGCGATCAGGCAGAGCGTGTAGAAGCCT
>VBKQ01000331.1 GCA_005879505.1 Deltaproteobacteria bacterium | reverse complement strand
GGTGACGGCGTTGCGGACGATGAACTTGTCGTTTGCGGCGCGGCCGGTGTGCTTGCCGGTGGTGACGACGAGCGATCCGCCGAGGGCGACCCTTCCCTCTCCCCGGCGCACCGCCTCCTCGAAGAGTACGGGAGCGGGCAGGTTCCAGTTCGCCTTCTTCACACGGATGGGACCGATCTGGTTCTGCGGCTCGGGCATTTTTGCGCCTCTCCGTTCGAGCGCGGGCCGGTGGAAGTAGCACACGCTACTGCGAATCGGCAATCGGCGCGGTCCCGTCCGCGAGAGCGTTGTTTGAAATCAGTAGGGCAATGCGTCAATCCGCACCGCGGCGCGCAGCGGCAATTTCGATAAAGAAAAGCCGGCGAGAAGGTCCCGCGCCTCGCAGGCATCCGGCGCTGCCAACTCCGAGAGGCGGGCGAGGTGTGCGACAACTTGACGCGGGTCCACACCGCGTTTGCGCAGCGCGGAGAGCGAGAGCGATTTGTCACGTTTGGAAAGGCGCTCTCCGCTTCCGGCGATCACCAGTGGAACGTGCGCCCAGCGAGGCTCGCGCTGTCCGAGCAGCCGGTGCAGGAGGATCTGCCGCGCTGTCGAGGCGAGCAGGTCCGCTCCCCGCAGCACCTGCGTGATCCCCATCGCGCCGTCGTCCACCACGACCGCGAGCTGGTAAGCGAAGATGCCGTCGCCGCGGCGGAGCACGAAGTCGCCGACCAGCTGGTGGGTATCGAACGACTGGTGTCCGGCGATCTCGTCGTGGAAGGTGAGCGGACCGGCTGCGACGCGCAGGCGCAGCGACGGGGAGCGCGTCCTGCGGCGCTCGGCCCGCTGGGCGCGGGTCAAGCTTGCGCAGGTGCCCGGATAGCGCGGGCCCTCATCGCCGTGCGGCGCGCTCGCCGCCGCGATCTCCGCGCGGGAGCAGTAACATTCATACACATGGTCGCCGAGCTTTCGCAGCGCCTCCTCGTACAGCGAGGTACGGTGCGACTGGAACACGGGCGGACCGTCCCAGTCGAGGCCGAGCCAGCCGAGCTCCTCCAGCTGCTGCTCTGCCATCCCCGGACGGACGCGCGGAGTGTCGATGTCCTCGATGCGGATGGCGTATCCGCCACCGCCTGTTCGCGCCCACAGCCAGGAGAGCAACGCCGTGCGCGCGTTTCCCAGGTGTAGCTCTCCCGTGGGGCTGGGGGCGAATCGTCCGCGCTCCTTCATCGTCTAAATGCCCACATCGTGCAGGCCGGCCAAGAAAGGGTAAACACGGACGTTCTATCGACACGGCAGGTCGCAACGCTGCTCGGAGTGGGCGAGGCCACCGTGAAACGATGGGCCGACGCCGGCGAGATCGACTGCTTCCGCACGCCCGGCGGCCACCGCAAGTTCCGCCTGCGCGACGTCACCGCGTTCGTGCAGAAGCGGCAATACCAGACCGCCGGACCGCTGCCTGCGGCCGTGGCCCAGGGCGCAGACGAGCTGGGTGAGCAGGCGATCCGCCACTTCGCCGAGGCGGCCTTGCGCGGCGACGCCCCAGCGCTGGTGGCGCAGCTTGCCGGGCTGCGGCTGCGCGGGCATTCGCTGGCCGAGCTGTTCGACGAGATCGCAACTCCGGCGCTGCATCGGATCGGCGACGAGTGGGCGCAGGGCAAGCTCTCGGTGGCGGAAGAGCACGTGGCCGCGCAAGCAGTGATCGACGTGGTGGCACGCTCGCAGCCGCTCGCGGAGCCGCCGGGTGAACCGGTCCGCGCCGATCGGGGAACGGCGGTCGTCGCGGCGGTCGCGGGCGAGCTGCACGACATCGCCTCGAGGATGGCGGCCTGCCTGCTGCGGGCGCAAGGGTTCGAGGTGCTCGCGCCGCTCGCGCAGACTCCGGCCCGCGATCTCGCCGACCTGATCCTCCGTGCTCGAGCCTCGGTGGTGGCGTTGAGCAGCACGATGAGCTCGGAAGTCGGCGAGCAGGTCGCGACCTGCGTAACCGCCGCGGAGCAGACGGGCGGACGCGTCGTCGTAGGCGGAGAAGGGATGCGCAAGGCCAACCTTCACGCGGATGCCAAGCTCCTGGGAACACTCCGCGAGCTGGAGGCGGAAGCGCGTGGGGCGGGGAAGCAGCCCGCGCGAGGCTGAGGCGTTCGGGGGTCGCCCTGTGGTATGAGGCGCCGCCCGCCTCCAGTCGCGGCCGCCGAAGGCGGTTCAGCGACTGTTGCTTTCAGGCTGTACAGGTGATGTGAGAAGCGCTCCAGTGGAAGAAGGCGTTCGATGAGCGACAAGCCGGAAGAGCAGCAGCAGGGCGCGCGCAAGAATCAGCCCTCGTTCGAGGAAGTCCTGCAAGGCGTCCAGGTGGAAGAGCCGAAACCGCCGGCCGCGCCGAAGAAGAGCGCGCAGCCGACGTTCGAGGAGATCCTCGAGTCCGTGCGCCCGGCCTCCGAGCCGCCCAAGCCGCAGCAGCAGGGCAAGAGCCGGCCTCAGCGGCAGAAGGAAGAGCGGAAGATGCCCATCGTCGTGCGCAAGCCGACGCTCGGCGCACCCGCGGTTTCCGAGCCGCCGGCCCAGCCGGCGGAGAATGCCGCACAGAAGGCCGCCGAGGATCCGGGCTCGGTGTACGCCCAGCCTTCGCCTGAAGAGAACGCCGACTTCGCCGCGCTCTTCGCGGAATCCGACCAGCAAAAACCGGGAAAGCTCCGCGTGGGACAAAAGATCACGGCGCGCGTGGCCCATCTCGGAGCGGAGGTCGCCTTCCTCGACCTGGGAGGCAAGGGCGAAGGGATCATCGATCTGCGCGAGCTGCGCAACGAGAAGGGCGATCTGCTCGTCCACGCCGGCGAGACGCTCGAGGGATACTTGCTCTCGGTAGCCGAGGGCGTCGTGGTGGTCACGCGCTCCGTTCCCAAGGGGGCCGGCCGCGAGATGCTGCAGCAGGCGCTCGACTCGAAGATCCCGATCGAGGGCCTGGTGACGGGGCAGAACAAAGGCGGCCTGGAAGTCGATCTGGGCGGGATGCGCGGCTTCGTCCCCGCTTCGCAGGTCGACATCCGGTTCGTCGAGGATCAGTCGCAGTTCGTGGGGCAGCGCCTCAAGTTCCGCGTCGTGGAGATCCGCGGTGGAAACGCGATCCTGTCCCGCCGCGCGCTGCTCGAGGAGGAGCGCGCCGCGCTCGCTGCCGAGCTGCGCAAGCGGCTGGAGGT
>VBKQ01000330.1 GCA_005879505.1 Deltaproteobacteria bacterium | reverse complement strand
AGCGATGGAGGCCACTGTGCCGCAGCGCTGAACCTGGCGCGGCTTCTTCAACGCACGCCCGCGAAGGCCGAGGACGTCCTGCGCTCCGCGTTGCGGCAGCGGCCGGACGATCCCCGGCTCTTGAACGCGCTCGCCGCCGTGCAGCGCGCCCAGCACAAGCTCGATGAAGCGGCATCCGCCGTCCGCCGCGTGCTCGAGCGTCACCCGAAGGACGCGGAAGCGTACCGCAATCTCGCGGCGATCGAGGGGGACCGAGGCCATCTGCGGCTCGCCGAGTCCGCGCTGAACAATGCGCGCAAGCTCGATCCGCGTGACGCCGGCATCGTGAGCAACCTCGGCCTTCTGGCACTGCGCCGGGACGATGTCGCCGCGGCGCGCGCCTTCTTCGAGGAGGCGACCCAGCTCGACGCGGCGTTCGCCCCTGCCTGGGTGAACCTCGGTGCGCTGGTTCTGCGCTATCGCGATTACGCTGCCGCGGAGCAGGCGTACGGGCGGGCCATCCAGCTCGATGGAGCGCGCTGGGAATCGCACCTCGCCCGCGGTTGGGCGCTGGAGGGCTTGGGCAAGCCGGGGGAGGCGCGGGCAGAGTACGAGAAGGTGCTCACGGCCGAGCCTCGCCAGGACGACGCCCTGTACGGCAAGGCGCTCGCACTCAAGACCGAGGGAGATCTCGCCTCCGCGCTCGCGGCCTTCAAGCAGTACCTGTCGTTGCCTCGGCCGGCCCGCCTGAAGGAAGCGCAGGGCCACCTCGCGGCCATCGATCTGCGCCTGAAGCACTCTCCGTCGCCGGTGGCGAGGGCCACACCGAAGGACGCGGCCGCTGGCCTCGATCTGTCGACATTGCCACAGGGCAGCAAGCAGAGGCCATCCGCAGAGGAGCTTCCGGCGAGCGGCGCGCCCTCGGCTGTCCGCTGAACGACGGGCAAGCCAGCCGGCGGCTTGGCCGATCGCGATCGGATGCAAATCGTGGGACGCAGCGGAGGGAGGGCAACGACGTGCTGAAGAAGGCCATCCTGATCGCGCTGCTGTCGCTTCCCGCGTTCGCCGAGGAGAAGCAGGGCGTGAAGGTCATCCGGGAAGCGGACAAGATCGTGGTGCGCAAGCGCACGGTGATCGACTTCAACGACGTGACCGTCGAAGGCGAGCTGACGAAGCCCGAGGGAAGCTACGTCCTCGACCGCAGCCGGACCCGCTTCCGCTCGCTGGTCCGGCTCCGGGAGAACTTCAATCCCGAGCTGCAGAAGTCCGCCGACAATCTCCAGGGACCGTGACGATGGCGCAGATCGAGCGCAGGGTGGGGGTCGACGGCATGGAGCCGGGAAGGGACGAGCATCCCACGCTGGCGTCCGGGATCGCGGACGCGGCGGCGGCCCAGCTTCTCATCTTCGACGAGCTGCCCGAGGATGAACGGCCCGCCTCGAACGACCGCGCTCTGCTGGTAGGAATCGTCTGGGGTGGCACGACCCTGGTCGAGCTGGAGCAGGTGGTGGAAGGGGGCGACCTCACCGTCAGCCGCCTCTTCGACCTGCCCGAATCGACGCTCCCGAGGAACTTCCACCTGGTGAAGCACACCCGGCGCGGCCACGTCGTGACGTTCCCCGACGAGATCCGCGCGGAGGTGCACGGCGGCGGTCGCATTATTCCGCTCGGCATGAAGGGCCAGCGTGTCGACGCGCCGTTTCGCGGGCACGCCTACACCATCGGCCGCGACGACCGCGTCGTCGCCCAGATCACGCCTTCGCTGACGCTGATCGCGCGATACGTCCGCGCGGAGGGGCAAGAGGACAGCGGTCTGCTGCGGCGGGTCGACGTGCCGTTCGCCGTGACGGCGCTCATAGCCCTGCTCGCGCTGGTCGCGTTCTTCGTCCTCGTCGCCAGGATTCCGGTCAGGGAGGAGACCTATCGCGACGCGCTGGCGCAGAACCCGGACCGTTTCGCCAGGTACCAGGTGAAGGCGCCCCCGGCGCCCCCCGAGCCGCCGAAAGTGAAGGAGGCTTCGGGGGCAAGGGAAGGGGAGAAGAGCAAGGGCGCGGAAGGAAAGCTCGGCAAGCGCGAGGCGAAGAAGAAGGAAGCGGCGCCCTCCAGGCCGGGTACCGATCCGGACAAGAAGGCCAAGGACCAGGCGAAGATCAGGAAGCTGGGACTGATCGCCGCTCTCTCGAAGATGGGAGTGGCCGGCGGTGGAGGCGGGCTGCCCGGACCCGGAGGGCTCGGAGCCGGGATCAATCCTTCGCTCGGCGGCACCCGAGCGCAAGCAGGCGCCGGTGACTCGTATGGAGTCGGCGGCCTGGGCACGCGGGGCAGCGGATCGGGCGCCGGCGGAAACGCGCTCGGAATCGGAGGGCTCGGGACCAAGGGCTCCGGACACGGACGCGGGGGCTACGGCGAAGTGGACCTCGGCGGGCGCGGCAAGGACGAAACCATCTTCGTCCCGGGCCGCACCATGGTGGTGGGCGGCCTCTCGCGCGACGTGATCAATCGCGTCATCCAGAAGCACTACAACGAGATCAAGTACTGCTACGAGAAGGAGCTGTCCCGCCATCCCGATCTGTACGGGAAGGTCACGGTCCTCTTCCTCATCGAGGGCACCGGCCGCGTCGGCGATGCTTTGGTGCAGCAGACCACCATGGCGAGCGAGCCCGTGGAGAGCTGCATGGTCAGCCACGTGCGCCGCTGGCTTTTCCCGGCCCCACAGGGCGGCGGGACAGTCCAGGTCACGTATCCGTACGTCTTCAAGAGCAGCGGGCAATGAAGGCCATCGTCATGCTCATGCTGCTCGGCACGGCCGCAGCGGCGCAGCCCGATCCCGCCACGCGTCCTCCGGACACGATGGTGGTGGCCGGAGTCGATGACGCCCCGAGACGCGGCACCTGGGTCGAGGCGGCCCTCGGGGTATTCACCGCGATGGGCGGCACGCGCACCTTCTCGAGCGGCCAGCCGTATCTCGCCATGTCGCTCGGGCGCGATCTCGGCGCGCGCGCGTCCATCTTCGCTTCCCTGGGGCTCGGCGCCGCCAGCGCCTCCTGCTACCAGCGCAGCCCCGGCGGCGACTCCTGCCTGGGCGCGGATTCGTTCGGCGCCACATTCATCGAGCTGGGGTTCGCCTATCGCTTCGGCATCGCTCCGCGCACCACGCTCTCCGCCAAGCTCCTCGGCGGATTCACCGACCTGTCGCCCGGCCCGGTACAAAGCCACGGCGTCGTGCCCGATCACGTTCCCGGCGTGCACGCAGGTGGCGGTCTCGCGCTCGATTACGACACGCGGCTCGATCACTTCGCTGTCGGAATCGATGCGGTGTTCCGGGAGACGTTTGCCAGGTATTCCCTCAGGCTGCCGTCGCTGGCCGTGATGCCGCGGGTCCGATACGTGTTCTGAACCGGCTTACTTCTCCTTCCCACGTATCGCCTTGAGCATCTGCTTGAGGTTGTCGCGGTCGAAATCGGTCGCGTGGCTGAACTCGCCGCCGCTGCGCAGCCACTC
>VBKQ01000329.1 GCA_005879505.1 Deltaproteobacteria bacterium | reverse complement strand
ACCACGTGCTGCGCTGGAAGGACCGCAAGCAGACGCGGATCTGCGCGCACATGAAGCTGATCGGCCCGCGGGGAAAGCCGTTCCATGTCTTCAACACGCACCTCTCCCTGCCCACGCCGTTCTCGCGACAGTTCTGGACCAATTCGCCGCGGATGGGCTTCGGGGTGAACCAGCTGCAGGAGGCGAAGACGCTCGCCGCCTTCATCCAGCGCCACGCCGAGGGCGAGCCGTTCATCGTCACCGGCGACTTCAATTCGCCCCCGGGGTCCCCGGTCTACCGCTACCTGACGGAGGACTGCGGGCTCGTCGGCGTCCAGCAGCACCTTCATCAGATCGACCGCGACCCGCGCGACTTCCCCACCGCCGGGTTCATGAACCTGCGAATGCACCTCGACCACCTGTTCTCCAGCGCGAGCGTGAATTGGTTGGACCTGGAGGGGACCTGCCGCTTCGGCGATCGCTCGAGCCCGTTCTGGGGAAAGAGCGATCACATGCCGCTGATCGGGCGGTTCGATCTATGATCCTCGCGCGCCGCGCGCCGGGCTCGTCGAAATGAAATTCCGCTACGACACGCAGATCGAGTCGCAGCCGGACGCCGTCGAAGCCGTGCTGCGCCGTCCGGTCCCGCGCCTGGATCCGTCGCGCCCGCTGCTGTTCTGCGGTCAGGGAACGTCGCTGCACGCCGCGCGCGTCGCGGCGGCATGGGCCGGATACCCCGCGTTGGCCGTCGAGTCACAGGATGTCGCGTTGCGCACGGGAGTGCCGCCCGGCGCGCAGGTCGTGGTCGTGTCGCACTCCGGCGGCGGGTTCACCCCAGCCGTGCTGCGCCAGGCCCGGGTGGCCGGAGCGACGACGTTCGCGGTCTGCAGCGACGCGGCCCCGGCCGACGCCGATCACGTCGTCCGCACCTGCCCTCCGGAACGAGCGCAGACGCACACCGTCTCGTACGTCACCGCGCTCGCTGCTCTCGGTCAGATGCTCGGCCTCGATCCATCCAGCGCGCCGCGCCTGCTCCGCGATGCGCTCGCCGAGCCTGCGCCGGTAGATGCGGCGCGCCGCCTCGCCGGCAAGGATCCGCTGCTCGTCACCGGCTTTGGACTCGACGCGATCGCGGCGGCGGAAGCTGCGCTGAAGCTGAAGGAAGCTACGTTCCAGTGGGCGGAAGGGCTCAGCGTCGAGCAAGCGCTGCATGGCCCGCAGGCGGCGCTGCGCCAGGGGATGGGCGCGATCCTCTTCGTTCCCGACGACGATGATGGCGGGCGCACCGTGCGCCTCCACGAGCTCTGCGCGGCGGTCGGTGTCGAAGTCGTCGACATCCCGGTGGCGCGTTGCAGCGAAGCGGTCCGCCCGCTCGTCTCCATCGTTCCCGCCCAGCGTCTCGCCGGCGAGATCGCCCGGCTGACGGGTGGCGATCCCGACCGCTCGCGCAATCCTGTCTAACTAAGTCCTCGCGAAACGATCGACCGCGGCTGCGAGGATCTCCGACGCCCGCATCAGCTCGGCGACAGGCACGAACTCCCCCGTCCGGTGGGCGACGCGGATGTCGCCAGGCCCGAACACGCAGGCGGTCGCGCCGAGCTGCGCGAGGTACGGCAGCTCCGTCCCGAACGGGATGGTGCCGGGCTCGTTGCCGGACTCTGTCTGCAGGAAGGTCACGATCTCCGAATCCCGCGCCACCACGATCCCCCCGTCGAGACGCTGCGCCACCACTTCGATGCGGATGCGATCGGTCTGCACCCGCGCGCAAGCCTCCTCGAGCAGCCGCAGGATCTTGCGCGCGTCCTGCGAGGGGAGCGGCCGCCATTCGACGGTCAGCGTGCACAGGCCCGGGATCACGTTCTTCGCCTTGCCCCCCGCGATCAGGCCGACGTTCAGCGTCGTGTGCGGCGGGGAGAATTCCGGGTCCGCCTCGGCGCGCAGCTCCTCGCCGATGCGCTCGATCTCGCGCAAGACGCGTCCGGCGGCGAGAATCGCCGATGCGCCGGTCTCCGGATAGGCGCTGTGGCCCTCGGCCCCGTGCACCGTCACCTCGGCGAGGCAGTACCCTTTGTGGCCGAGGATCGGGGTCATCCTCGTCGGCTCTCCGACGACCGCGTGTCGCGGCCGCAATGCACCTTCATCGACCAGGCGGCGGGCTCCCAGGCAGCCGACCTCCTCGTCTGCAGTGAAAACGAGCTGGAGAGGAGCGCCCTGGGTACGCGAGGCGGCGGTGATCGCGGCGGCGAGGAACGCCTTGGTGTCCGCAGCCCCGCGGCCGAAGACCTTCCCGCCATCGACGGCCGGTTTCAACGCTCCCGCCCAGGCGGCGTCGAACGGAACGCAGTCGGTGTGCCCCACCAGCGCGAGCCCGCCCTCTTCGCCCCCGCGCTGCGCGATCAGGTTCGCTTTCTGGACGCCCGAGGCGTCGGTCCAGACCTGCCGGCGCGTGGCGAGCCCGAGCGCCCGCACCTGGCGCTCGAGGACATCGAGCAACGGCAGATTACTTCGCGCGGACGTGGAGTCGACCGCGATCAGCTCCCGAAGCAACGCGACCGGATCGATCATCCCCACAATCTCCGCATCGCCGCGCGAAAAGCCGGCAGCGCGCCTTCGAAATCGAGCCGGAGCGGCTCGCCGTTGACCCAGGTCTCGCGGATGGCGGTCCGCTCCATCGAGAACACCGCATTGGCCATCAGATCGTCGGCGTTGCAGCCGGCGATGGAGGGATCGTCCAGATCGGCGACGATGAAGTCCGCCGGCTCGCCGGGTCGCAGCGCCCCGCCGCCGAGGCCGAGAGCGCGCATCCCGCCCTCGCTCGCGATCGCGTAGAGCTTCGCTCCCAGACCGCCGACACCGCCATTCTCCGAATCGAGAACGGCGCGCTGCTCCTGCACCAGCCGCAGGTGGTACTCGAGCTGGCGCGCGTCCTCGAGTGGCGAAAGCTGCACCTCCGAATCGCTGCCGACGCAGAGCCGGACGCCGGACGCGAGCAGCAGGTCCGCCCGCACCACCCCGTCGCCGAGGTTGCGCTCCGTGGTCGGGCAGGCGCACACGGTGGCGCGCGCACGCCCGAGCGCCGCGATGTCCTGCGCCGTCAAGTGCACCCCGTGCACGGCCGTCGTGCTCTCGCGCAGCGCGCCCAGCCGCTCGAGCACGAGGGCGGGTGTCGTGCCGTGCTCCGCCTGGCACTGCTCCACTTCGCCACGTTGCTCGGAGACGTGCAGGTGCAGGGGCCAGCTGCGCCGGAACGCCTCCGCGGCGATGTCGCGGATCCACTCCGCCGGACAAGCCCGCACGCTGTGCGGCGCCGCGCCCACCGGAACCTGGCGCGAGAGGGCATCGAGGTTCTGGAGGTATTCGTCGGCCGATTCCTCGATGAAGCGCTTCTGCCGCGGGTTGTCCGGAACGCGGAATCCGCTCCGCGCGTACGCGACGCGCAAGAGGACGGCGCGCAAGCCGGCTTCCTGCGCGGCGCGCGCCACGGCGAGGTCCAGCTCGTTCGGGTCGTCGTATGGCTTTCCCGATGCGTCGCGGTGCAAGTAATGGAACTCGCCTACTGCGGTGATGCCGGCCCGCGCCATCTCCAGGAAACAGAACTTCGAGATGGCGTGGAGATCGTCGGGCGTGAGCCGCTCGGCGGCCGCATACATGGCCTCGCGCCAGCTCCAGAAGTCGTCGCGGGCGTGGCTTCGATGCTCGGTGCGCCCGCGGATTGCGCGCTGGAACGCATGGCTGTGGGCGGCCACCAGGCCCGGCAAGAGCGCGCGCCCGCGCATCGGGGTGACTTCGGCCTCCTCCGGCGGCTCCCCGATACCGAGCACGATCCCGTCGCGGACGATCAGGGCCGCCCCCGCGTGGACGCGGCCGCCAGAAAAGAGGAAATCCGGAAGGAGGGCGCGCATGGCGGGCGCGATGTAGCGTCATCTGCCGAAAAAAGCCACATCGGCACCGCGACGCCGGATCGCGCATTGTGTAGCATACACGGACCCTCGCAGGAGCTGTTGTGATGAACCCTCGGTCCTTGTGCGCGATCGTGCTCGCGCTCGCGCTTCCGGCGCTCGGGCAAACGGAACCGCAGCTGGAGCCGCTAGTCCCTCCGTCGGTACAGAAGAACAAGAAAAAACCGAAGCGGAAGCCTCCCGACAAGAAGGCTCCCTCGGAACAGGCGCAGGCCCTCGACGCCGCGCCGCAGGGCCAGGAACCATCCGCGCTGCCGCCGCTCGCGCCGCTCACTTCGTCGCGTCGGCTCGACGCGGTCGGCGTGCTGGTCCTGGGAGCGCTTCCGGACGAGGCCGCGGTGCGCGTCGGCAATGGGATCCGCGCCGCGGTGAAGCTCGCGCCCGGCGTGAAGGAGGTTTCGGCTCTCGATGCGCCGCATCCGTGTGCGGACAAGGCATGCTGGGTGACGGCGGGAGTGGCGCGGAGCGTCCATCACGTCGTGGTGGCGACGTACGCGGCTCGCCGTCTCAAGATCCGGCTGGTGGACGTCAAAGCGCGCAAGATCGTGCAGCAGGCGAACCGGCGCGAGGTCTCGAGCGATCCGGCCGAGGCGACCGCATGGGCCGAGGCGCTGGTGTGCAAGCTGCTGGTTCCCGCCGGCTGCACGGGCGAAGCGGTGGTGCAAGGCGGGGAAGGAATCGCGCTGCAGCTGGACGGCGTTCCTCTGGCGCCCGGCGAGAAACGGCGGGTACCGGTCGGGGTGCACGTCCTGCGTGTGAAGGAAGGTGCCCGCGAATCCGTCCGCCCGTTGCCGGTGCTGGTCGAGGAAGCGCCGATGGTGACGATCGAGGCGCCGAAGGTCGCTTCGGCGACACCGCCGCCCGCCCCCGTCGTCCCCATCGCTCCACTCGTGGAACCCGTCACACCGCCTCCGGCGCCGCAGGCGGCAGCGATCGAAGCGGCACCGCTACCGCCGGCGCCTTCGCGCAAGTGGACCCGCCCGGCGGGATATGCCGCCGTGGGCGCCGCGGTGGTTGCCGCCGGAGTCGGTGCCTACTTCGGCGCGAAGAGCAGGTCCGATCTGAACGACGCGGAATCGACCTACCGCGCGAACGGCAACGCCTATACACCGGCTAGCCTCGACAAGCTGCGGTCGGGGAACTCCGCCGGGCACACCGCCAACGCGCTCTTCATCGCCTCGGGGATCCTTGTCGCCGCGGGCGCCGCTCTCACCTTCGCCTTCTAAGCCCATGCGCGCGACGTCCACCGTTCTCCTTCTCCTGGCGCTGACGGCCTGCCGCATCTCCAGCCTCGGCAATTGCTCGACCGACGCGGACTGCTCCGCGGGCGCCGGTTGCGATCTGGCGCAGCGGGTCTGCGTTCCCACCGATGCGCCGGCGTTTTCGGACATCGCCGTCTCGACGCCGGCCGGCTACACCGATCCGAACGGCCGGGCATTCTTCGACACCGCCGGACCGCCCTTGTCGGTCTCGGCGAGCATCAGCGGCCGCGCAGGCGTCGATCCCGCGACCGTCTGCCTGCGGATCGCCGGCGAGAGCGGCGCATGCCTGCACCCGGGAACTGCCGGCTCCGGAACTACGTTCACCTTCGCGCTGCCCAGGCCTTCGGGGTCTTTCAACGGAACTACTCCCCTCGATTTCACCATCGCCGCGACGAGCCCCACGGGCCGCTCCTCCACCAGCGCCGTCCAGCACGTGTACTTCGACAACCAGCCGCCGGCGATCGCGGTGGCCGGCGACCCGGCTCCCTATGCACGATCATTCGCCGACGGAGGAGCAGCGCCGATCACAATCTCAGTCACGATCGCGGACCCCACCGGTGTGGTTTCGCCCCAACTTCTCTCGGGTTCGAACATGCTCGCGCCGGCGAGCGTGAGCGGGACCGTGTTCACGTTCGCGCTCGATCCGAGGGACGCCCCCGCGGGAGTGGAGGGTCCGTATACGTTCCAGGTCCGCGCGACCGACGGGCTCGGGCACCAATCCGTCGTCGCGGCGACGCGCACGATCGACGACGTTCCTCCCACGCTCGCCGTCATCAAGATCTACAAGAGCGACGCAGGAGAACCGGACGCCGGAGTGACCTATCCCGACCTGGTAACGAACACCGGCTGGACCGGCGCCACATTCGTCTACTCGGACACCTTGCACGTTCAAGGCACGGTAACTGATCTATCAGGAATTGCCTCCGCCACTCTGCACGTTGACGGGACTGATCTCGATGGCGGCGTCTCGCGCGGAACCACACTCGATCTCGGATGTTCGCCCGGCGCGTCCAGTTGCCCGTTCTCGCTCGACGTCACGTTGAACGACGCGGGCAGCGAGTTCCACACTCGCGACTCGACGTTCGACGCTGGCGCCGCCGTCGGTAACGTTCCGGCAGGGATCCTCCAGTTCACGGTCGACGTGCGCGATACTGCGGTGGCGTTCGGCGGGGCCGAGGCGAGCAACGCGGCCTCGCGCGCGACTCCCACGCGTGTTACTCGCCTCCTCTGGCAGACCACGCTCTCCGGCGCGGCGGTGTCCGGGTTCGCCGTTCATCCCAGCGGAGATTTGATCGTGGCCATGGACGGCGGCACCGCGAACACCGTGTATGCGCTTTTCCCTGATCACCCGGACGTGCGGTGGGCTTACACGCTCGCGGCCACACCAGGAGGACCGTACGGCTCGAGGGGTACTCCAGCGATTGGCGCGGGAGGTGCCTCGAGCGCGCGCATCTACGTGGCCAGCGCCATTGGGGACCTGTACGGGATCGAGCCGGATGGCGGTGAAGCGTGGACGCGCGTAACGATCGCCAATGACTTCAGCGTCGGCCCTGCCGTCATGCAGCTCGACGGAGGAGTGGACCAGGTCATCGTTCCGGACGGAGTCGACGGCGGCTCGATGGTGTGGTGGGCGACGGCGACGTCGACAGACGCCGGATCAATCGCGAGCAACGATCGGGATTTCCAGGCTGCGCCAATGATCCTCAACGGCAATGTTTTCTTCGCGACCCAGAACGGAAACGGATCGACGACGCACGTGACCAATCATCCGATCATTCCGACGGGCGGCCTGGGCGCGGACGTCACGTCCGGCACGAACGGACATGTCCCGTACCTTGGGCTGATCACGGACGGGACAAACATCTACGCGGCGACGATCGCCAACGCCATGGGGCAGGGCATTTTGATCGGAATGGACACGTCGTTCACCAAGCTTTCCTCTTGGACCGCCAACACCACGCTGAGCTCGGCTCTTGCCGGAGAACCGACGATCGGGATCGACAAGAAGCTCTATGGCGCAAATCTCGCCAACCAGGTGTTCGCGTTCGACGCCGGGACCGGAGCGGCCACGCCGTTCGTGACGTTGGCCGGCGTCGGAATGACCCCGCTGCAGGGCTCGGACGGCCATGTGTACCTGCCCCGGCGTCCGTCCTCTGTCGACGCATACGACGGCAACCTGCTCTCCTGGACGTTCCGATCTCCTGGGCAGATCCTGCGCTACGGCACCATGGATTGCGCGGGACGCCTGTTCGTCGCCAGTGGCGCCACCGTCTACGCATTCCTGACCGATGATCACGGGCTCGCCGACACTCCTTGGCCTTCACTCCGCCGCGATGCCCGCAACACCGGCAACGCCGGGGCGCCGAAGTACGGAATCCGCACCGCTCCGAACACCTGCAATCAGTAAAGTTGCCCACCGCTCCCGGCGTGGCATTGCTGCATCGTGCGCGCCATCGCCGCGTCGCTGCTGCAGGGAAGCGAGCTGTACCGCGAAGTGATCCGCGACAAGCTCGCGCATGCGCGCGAATCCGTGCTGATCGCCACTTCGAACCTGAAGGACTTGCAGGTGGAACACGAGGGCAGATTCGCTTCCGTGCTCGCTCTCTTTTCCGAGCTGGCGGGACGGGGCGTGGAGCTGCGCATCCTCCACGCAGAGCTGCCCTCGCGGCCGTTCCGCGCTTCGTTCGAGAAGCGGCGGCGCCTGACGGCGGGAGGGCTGTCGTTGAAGATGTGCCCGCGCGTGCATTTCAAGGCCGTGCTCGTCGACGACGCCTGGGCCTACGTCGGGAGCGCCAACTTCACCGGGGCCGGACTGGGCGCGAGGGGCGAAGGAAAGCGCAACTTCGAGCTCGGGCTCTGCACCGAGGATTTCGAGATCGTCGACCGGGTGAAGGCCCTCTTCGAAGCGATCTGGACCGGAGCGGAGTGCGCGCCGTGCAGGCTGCGCAGCGTCTGCCCGGACCCCATCGGCGAGCCCGAGACACGTCCATTGGTGCGGCTCGGACGCGCGCGGCGGCTGCGCCGCTGATATACTGAACGCCCGTATGGGTCGCACGGGTAGCGCACTCCTTCCCCTGCACAGTGGACGCGTGCCGGATTGGCTCGCGTCGCGGATGGCGCGTCTTGGCGCGGTGATGGTCGAAGCTCTGGTCCTCGAAGAGGGCCCGCACGGCGTCCTTCGCCGGCTGGCGCATCCGTTCTGGTTCCAGGCTCTCGGATGCGTCATGGGGATGGACTGGCATTCGAGCGGCATCACCACGAGCGTGCTCGGCGCGCTCAAGCGCGGGCTCGCCGGGCGCGAGCGCGACCTCGGGATCACGGTCTGCGGCGGCCGCGGGCGCCACTCGCGCAGCACCCCTGCCGAGCTGATGCAGTTCGGCGATCGCACGGGCGTGGACGGCGCCGCGCTGGCGCGGACCAGCCGCCTCGTCGCCAAGGTGGACAGCGCGCTGGTGCAGGACGGCTTCGACCTCTACCT
>VBKQ01000328.1 GCA_005879505.1 Deltaproteobacteria bacterium | reverse complement strand
CAAGCGCGGCTTCAAGTACCTGTTCGGCCTGCTCGCTCCGGTGCAGCTCCTCTCCACCGCGCTGATGGAGTGGGTGGACTCGCAGCAGCAGGCGGGGAAGGTGCCGAAGCCGGCGAAGATCGGCGTACTCTGGGAGAACACGGCCCACGGCAAGGATTTCCGCTCTGGCGTGAGCGAGTTCGTCGGCAAGCACAAGGATGGATATCAGGTCGCCGTCGACGAGTCGTTCGAGCTGAACGGCAAGGACTTCTCCGCGCTGCTCGGCAAGGTGAAGAGCGCGGGCGTCGACCTCTTCCTCGCCGACGCGCACCTGCCCGACTACATCACCATGCAGCGCCAGTACGTGACGCTCGGCCTCTGTCACAAGGTACAGAGCTACGGCGCGCGCGGCAGCGAGAAGCAGGCGGCCGAGGCGCTCGGGCCCGAGCACGTGCGGTACATCCTCTCAGCGGTGTGGTGGAACGCGCAGCTCGGGACCGCCGGACTGACGAAGAAGTTCGTCGAAACCTTCAAGGCGAAGAACAAGAAGGATCCCGAGTGGTACCAGGCCATGGGGTACGAGACTGCCCGGGCCCTGTTCCTCGCCCTGGAGAAGGCCGGGACGCTCGATCGCGACAAGGTGCGCGACGCTCTGGCCGCATTGGATGTGGAATCGATCGTCCCCGGCGGCAAGCTGCAGTTCAAGCAGGAGAACGGCCAGCAGGCGATCTATCCTTTCGTGGTGCAGCAGAACCAGCCCGACGGCAGCTCTCCGATCGTCTGGCCGAAGGAGTCGGCGAAGACCAGCGGCTCGCCGAACCCAGGCTGCAAGTGATGGGTCAGGTCACGGACCTGGCGGTCTCCGCCATCCTGCTCGCGGGCCTGTACGCCACGATGGCGTACGGCCTCGGCCTGATCTACGGAGTGCTGCGGATCGTCAATCTGAACCACGGCGGCATGATCATGGCGGGCGCGTACGCCGGCTGGTGGCTGCATGCGCAGTTCGGGATCGACCCCTACCTCTCGCTGATTCCCGTCTCCGCGCTGGCGTTCATCGTCGGCGTGGTGATCTATCGCCTGCTCGTCCGCCGCCTTCCCCGCGGCGCCGCCGGAGGCGTCCAGTCCCTGTTGCTCCTCTTCGGCGTGTGGCTGGTACTCCGCAACGCCGCCTATCTCCTCTTCTCCGGCAACGACCAGACCATCCGCACCCCGTACTCGACGCGAGCGGTCTCGCTCGCAGGCGCCTTCCTCTCGGTGAACCGGTTTGCTGTCTTCGCGATTGCACTCCTGGTGCTGCTGGCGCTGCACCTGCTACTCACGCGCACGTACCTCGGCAAGGCGATCCGGGCGGTGGCGCAGAACCCGGACAGCTGCACGCTGGTGGGAGTGCCGGTGGAGCGGATCTACGCGCTCACCTTCGGGCTGGGAACTGCCCTGGCCGCACTCGCGGGGCTGCTTGCCGCCACCCTGTTCTCGTTCAACCCCGACTTCGGCGCGACCGAGCTGCTCAAGTCGTTCGTGGTGGTCGTCCTCGGCGGTCTCGGAAGCGTGGCCGGAACCGCGGTCGCGGCCCTCATCCTGGCGGCGGTGGAGGTGTTCGCCATCCTGGCGCTGCCCGCATACCTCACTGCCGCGGTCGGGTTCGTCCTGCTGGTGCTGGTGCTCGTCGTGCGTCCCGGTGGTCTGTTCGGGCAGCGCGTGCTGGGATGAAACGCATCCTGCCGCCATGGGTGCGGCCGCGGACCCTGATCGCGGTTGCGGCCGCAGCGGCGATCCTCGCCATCCTGCCGCTGGTCCACGGCAACCGGTACTGGCACAACCAGCTCACCGAGACGTTGCTCGCGATCGCGACTGCCCTCGCCTGGAATTGGCTCGGGGGCTACCTGGGCCAGGTGAGCTTCGGCCATGCCGCGATGTTTGGCTTGGGCGGGTTCATCGCCGGACGCATGCAAGTCTCCCTCGGCGTTCCGATGATCGCCGCCTGGATCGTCGCCGGCGTGATCGCCGGGCTCTATGCCCTGGTCTGGGGACATCCCACGCTGCGCCTTCGCGGCCCCTACTTCTCCATCGCCACCATCGGCGTGGGAGAAGCGACGCGCCTCATCTGCACATACTGGGTGTGGCTGACGGGCGGTTCCTCCGGCATGTCCTTGCCGGTCCAGGTGCAGCTCAAGTACCAGCTCTATTGGTACGCGCTCGCCCTGGCGCTGGTCGCGCTCGCGGTCTCCTACGCGCTGCGGCGTTCGCCGCTCGGCCTTGCGCTGCTCGCGATCAAGAGCGACGTGGACGCCGCGGGCGACGTGGGCGTGTCGGCGGTCCGGCTGCAGGACCTGGTGCTGTTCCTCTCCGGGATGACGATGGGCGTCTGCGGCGGCTTCTACGCCTCGTACTACAGCTTCATCGAACCGGGAGACATGTTCGGATTCGCGCGGAGCATCTCGTTCGTCCTGATGGGTGTGATCGGCGGGATCGGGACCATCGCCGGACCGGCCATCGGCGCCGTGATCTTCGTGCTGCTCCGCAATTCCCTGATCGCCACGTACCCGCAGCTCTATCTGGGGCTGTACGGGCTCCTCTTGATCTTCGTGATCCTCTTCGAGCCGCTCGGGCTCACCGGACTCTACGTGCGGATCCTGCGCCGCGCGCGACCGGATCTCGGCGTCACCGGCATGGCGGCGGAGGAGTCAGCGGTCCCTGCGACCGGCGCCGGTGCCGCGCGGGTGGAGCAGCGGGAGGCCAAGTGACGGCGGTCCTGCGCGCCGAGGGGCTCAGCAAGCGATTCGGCGGCCTGAAGGCGAACGACAACGTCAGCCTCTCGCTGGAGAAGGGCCAGATCCTCGGGCTGATCGGGCCGAACGGAGCAGGAAAGAGCACCTGTTTCGCCATGCTCGCCGGCTCGATCCCGCCGACCTCGGGCCGGGTGTTCCTCGGCGAGCAGCAGATCACTGGCCTGCCCGCGTTCCGCGTCGCGCGCGCCGGCGTGGTCCGCACCCACCAGATCGTCCGCCCGTTCGCGAATCTCACCGTGATCGAGAACTGCACGGTGGCGGCGGCGCAGTGCTCCGGCCGCGACGATGCCGGCTCGCGGGAGCTGGCGCGCGAGATGCTCCGGTTCGTCGGGCTGGAAAAGCGGCGCAACGGCTACCCGGCGGGACTGACGCTGGCGCAACGGAAGAGGCTGGAGATGGCGCGCGCTCTCTCCTGCGCGCCGAAGGCGCTCCTGCTCGACGAGGTGATCGCCGGCGTAAATCCGGTGGAAGCACGGGATATGGTCGCGCTGATCCGGCGGATTCGCGACGAGCAAGGCATCTCGATCCTGATGACCGAGCACGTGATGGCTGCGGTGATGAGCCTCTGCGAGCACGTAGTCGTGCTCGATGCCGGCAAGTTGATCGCCGCCGGCGCGCCGAAGGAAGTGGTGCAGAACGCGGCGGTGATCGAGGCGTACCTGGGGAAGAAGCATGCTTGAGGTGCGCAAGATCGACGCCGGCTACGGCGACGTGCAGGTGCTCTTCTCGCTCTCGCTCGAGGTGAAGGAGAAGGAGATCGTCACGCTGCTCGGCAGCAACGGCGCGGGAAAGACCACCACCTTGCGCTGCATCTGCGGCATCGTGCGGCCGCGCCAGGGCGAGGTCCTCTTCAAGGGACGGCCGGTGTCGAAGGAGGCGGCTGCCGAGCGCGCCGGGATGGGCATCGCGCTCGTGCCGGAAGGTCGCGAGCTGTGGCCGCAGCTCACCGTGCGGGAGAACCTCGAGCTCGGCGCCTATCACGGCCGCGCCCGCGCGCAAGCGAAGGAGAACCTCGACCGGGTGCACTCGCTCTTCCCCAGGCTGCTCGAGCGCAAGTCGCAGCTGGCGGGCAGCCTCTCCGGTGGCGAGCAGCAGATGTGCGCCATCGGCCGCGCGCTCATGTCGGAGCCTTCGGTGCTCCTGCTCGACGAGCCCTCGCTGGGGCTCGCTCCGATCGTGGTCGATCAGATGTTCGACGTCATCCGCCAGCTGCACGCGTCGGGCATGACGATCCTGCTGGTCGAGCAGAACCTGGCGGCGGCGCTGGAGATCGCGACCCGCGGTTACGTGATCGAGACCGGGGAAGTGAAGCTGCAAGGGAGCGCCGAGGAGCTGCGCACCGACCCGAAGATCCGCAGC
>VBKQ01000327.1 GCA_005879505.1 Deltaproteobacteria bacterium | reverse complement strand
GTGCGCCGACTTTTTCAGGAGAAAGCAGCTCCATGAACCTGGGCACGATGGGAACGAGCGGATTCACCGTCTGGTTGACCGGCATGAGCGGTTCCGGCAAATCGACGCTTGCTCAAGGTTTAGCCAACCGCTTGCGGCGCCTTGGAAAAGTCGTCGACGTGCTCGACGGGCCCGAGATGGAACAGATGCTCGGACTCGGTGGCGCCGCGACCAAGGACGAGCGCAATGCCGAGGCGCGCAAGCTGGCGTGGGTGTGCAAGCTCGTGACCCGAGGCGGCGGAATCATCATCCAGTCCGCGATCGAGAGCCCGTATCGGGAGGCGCGCGAAGACGCCCGCCGCCAGATCGGGCGATTCGCGGAGGTATTCGTCGAATGCCCGACCGAAACGCTCATCCAGCGCGACCGGACGGGAAGGTACAAGCGCGCATTGGCCGGCGAGCTGAAGACGCTTCCGGGCATCACCGAGCCTTACGAGCCGCCCGCGCACCCGGAAGTCGTGGTCGACACGAGCAAGCACGGCATCGATGAGGCGGTGGAGCACATCCTCGGCCAGCTCGTTGCGCAGCGGCTGCTCGATCCGTCGGTCGCCGCAATGAAGGGGCGCCCGAAGGTCCAGGCGCGGGCCCCGGCCTCGCGGCCGCCGAAGGCTGGAAAGAAGGTCCTGAAGATGCCCGCGCGCAAGCCGGCCCGGCCAGAGAAGGCCAAGCTCGCGGCGCCCTCGCGCAGACACACCGCCGCACGGACCGCGCGTGCAGACCGCCCGCGCATGGTCGCGGGCGGAAAGCGCAAGCGATAGACGTTACATCCGGTACGCCAGCAACAGCTGCGTCACGAAGCCGAAGTCGCTGTAGCCACCATTATTTGTGAAGATGACCGGGCCGAAGCGGGTGTTGATCCCGACGGTAAGCCGTGGATCGATCCGGAACTCCGCAGCCGGCCCGAACATCGGTGAGATGACGAACCTGACCGGGCTCGGTGTCACGTACAGCGCCATGTTCAAGTCCACACCGAAGGCGATGGTGAGGTCCCGCTGCACCGCGTATCCGAAGACGGCCCCCACGGGGAACCCGAAACCGAACAACGAAGGGCTCGTGGTGAAGAGCTTGATTCCCGGATCGACATGCAGCAGCACGGAGAGGCGGTCGCTGCGCAGCGCCACCATCCGGTAAGGGACGCGAAACCCGATGCCGAACTGGCTGGCGTTCGAGTCTCCCTCGACGCCGAACAGCAGATCGAACTTTACGCCCACGTCCCTGTCACGGTTCAGTCCGTGCGTATACCCGAACGTGATGCTCGGCCAACCGAATTCGCCGCTCACCACGTTGGTGCCGGTTCCTACGGTTTCGCCTCCGAGAAGACTGTAGCGGCCGCTGGGCGCTGCCGTGATGTCACTGGTGCGCCGGGTCTGTGCGGTCGCCTGGAATGCGACCGCCAGCGCAAGAACGAGAACCTTGATCAGTGTCCGCATCGATCACCCCTTGCGAGGCCACGTACCACGCAGGCGCGCGCTGTCACGAAAAAAGATCGTGGATCGGATGCCCCGGAGCCGGTTCCCGGCTATGTAGCGGCTCGTGATGCGGACGCTGCACGAGAAGCGTGATCAGGTCGTCGCGCGGCTGCGATCGCTCGGCAGCGCGCTCGTCGCCTACTCCGGCGGCGTGGACTCGGCCCTGCTGCTCGCGCTGGCGGTAGATGCCCTGGGGGGGCGGGCGATCGCTTTCACCGCGCTGTCGCCGGCAGTCGCTCCCGACGAGATCGAAGGAGCCCGCTCCGTCGCGCGGCAACTCGGCGCGCGCCACATCGAGAGGCCGTCGGCGGAGCTGGAGGACCCGCGATATGCGGCCAATCCGGTGAACCGCTGCTACTTCTGCAAGACCGAGCTCTACGCGCTCGCCACCGCCGAAGCCCGCGCCCTGGGGCTCGCGGCCGTAGTGTCGGGAACGAACGCCGACGAGCTTTCCGACTACCGCCCCGGGCTGCAGGCTGCGGCGGAATACGAGGTGATTCAGCCGCTCGCGGAGGTGGGGCTGACGAAGACGGAGATCCGGGATCTGAGCCGGGAGCTGAAGCTACCCACCTGGGACAAGCCGCAGCAGCCCTGCCTGTCTTCGCGGATCCCGTATGGGACCGAGGTGACGCCGGAGCGGCTCGCGCAGCTGGCCGACAGCGAGATGGCGCTGCGCGCGCTCGGTCTGCGCGAGTTCCGCGTCCGCTACCACGGTGAGATCGCGCGAGTCGAGGTCGGGGAAGCGGACTTCGATCGGCTGCTGCGGGCGCGCGCGGAAGCCGTCGCCGCGCTCAAGGCGGCGGGATTCAAGTTCGTCACCATCGATCTGGAGCCGTTCCGGTCGGGGCGCCTCAACGAAGCGGCCGGTCTGGTCCCGCTGCGCCGTTAGACCGAGGCGAACGGAAGGGATCGAGCTCCGGCGGGTAGAGGACTTCCAGCAATGTGAGCCCATGGGCTGGTGCTCTCGCTCCCATCCACGGCCGCCTCCGCAGCGCCAGCTCGCGCAACGACTCGGGCGTCGCCAGCCCCAGAGCGACCGCCGCGAGGTGTCCGGCCAGGTTCCGTACTTGGTGTTTGCGGAATGCCCTTCCGCTCACTTCCAGCACTCCCTCGTCCGTCAGTTCCCAGGATGTGAGCGGCGGGGCGGGCCTGCGGTCGTTCGATGGCGATGACAGCCCGGAGAGATCTGACAGCCCATCGAGTGCCCGCAGCGCCGCGCGCGCCCGGTCCCAGTCGGGCGCCGTCTGCACGAAGCAACGGAAATCGTAGCGATATCTCTTTCCCAGGGAGCTGCTGCGCGCGTGGAAGGATGGATCCGCCTTCTCCCAGCGCCGGAGCCGCAGCGCTGAAGGAAGCTGCAGCTGATGGAAAGCCGGCGCGCGGCAGCCGCTCAGCGAGGCGACCTGCCCGAGCGCGTGCACACCGGCGTCGGTCCGGGAGGCGCCGTGCACCGCGAGCCGCTTGCCGACAAGCGCCCGCACCGCGCTCTCAAGTGTGCCTTGCACCGTCGCCATGCCAGGCTGATCCTGCCAGCCGCGGAACGGGGCGCCGTCATACTCGAGCAGGAGGGCGAACGTGTCGCTCAAGCGGGCGCAGGACGCGGCTGGAGGCCGAGGGAACCTTCGGCTCGATCGTCTCCCCCAGGACATCGAGCGTCTGCTACCGGTTGCCGCCGCGCCATCGCGCCTGATCTTGACGCCCTCCGGCGCGCGTCGCAACCCGACGCGGCGCGCGATCGGGCCGCGAGGCCAGGGGAGCCAGCGGCAGCATAGTGCCCAGGCAACAAATTCGTGTGCGAGGCGAGCGGATTCTGGCGCGGGGGACCCACCCTCTATAAATTTCCCTACGTACCGTGGGCGGACATGGTTGCCCGGCTGGTAGCCCCTTGCGTAGACTCCGTGGACAGGAGGTGACATGAGCCGGAAGGACAGCCATCACCACGGCAATCTCTCTTGCTCTTTCTGCGGGAAGGGGCAGAGGGAAGTCCGCAAGCTCATCGCCGGTCCTACCGTCTACATCTGCGACGAGTGCATCAAGCTCTGCAACGACATCATCGCCGAGGAGAGCGAGCGGGAAGAGAACCGGCCTGCCGTCGCGCTCCCCGCGCCGATGGAGATCAAGACCTTCCTCGACGACTACGTGGTCGGCCAGGAGCGGGCGAAGAAGATCCTCGCCGTCGCCGTCTACAACCACTACAAGCGCATCTACTCCAAGAAGCCTGCCCGCCAGCGCCCCGGGATGCAGGCGGCGCGGCAGCAGGGCGACTCGGACGTCGAGCTGCAGAAATCGAACATCCTCTTGCTCGGTCCCACGGGCTCCGGCAAGACGCTGTTGGCGCAGTCGCTGGCCCGCTTCCTCAACGTCCCCTTCACCATCGCCGACGCCACCTCGCTGACCGAGGCGGGCTACGTCGGCGAGGATGTCGAGAACATCATCCAGAACCTGCTGCACGCGGCCGACTACGACGTGGAGAAGGCGGCGCGCGGCATCGTCTACATCGACGAGATC
>VBKQ01000326.1 GCA_005879505.1 Deltaproteobacteria bacterium | reverse complement strand
GCCAGCAGGCGCAGATATCGCTCGCGCGCGTCCGCGTACTTGCGCCTCGCTTCCAAGAAGGTCGCCTCCGCGATCAGCGCCTCAGGATCGGCCGGAGATGCGCCTCGCGCTTGGGCGAACGCGCGCTCGGCGGCGTGCTCGTCGCCGTGCTGCGCCCACCAGCGGCCTATCTCCACGAAGACCCCAGCCGCCTGCTCCCGCAGCCGCTCCGCGGCAACCAGAGCGTCGCCGTCATCGTCGGCGAGGTCCTGCGCGCGCTGCACCCGCTCGCCCAGCTTGTCCGCAATCACCTGGGCACCCGGAGCGTCTCCCGTCGAAAGCAGCAGCCGCGCCAGCTCCCGGTATGCGTCGGGATCGTCGGGCTGCGACTCGATGGCTGCCTGGAAATGATCGCGGGCCTGCATCGGCTGGTTGCGCGAGACGGCGATCCGGCCGGCGAGGAGATGAGCGGGACCGTGGTGCGGGTCGAGCGACAGCGCGGAGGCGAGCTCGGCATCTGCATCGGCGATGCGGGCCTGCTTGATCAGCACGTCCGCGAGCACCGCATGGAGGTAGGCAGACTCCGGATCGTAGAGGAGCGCCTCGCGCAGCTCCTCGGCCGCGGTGACCAGGTCGTCCGCATTCTTCGCCAGCAGGGCGTCCAGGTAGTGATGGTAGGCCCTCGCGCTGATGTAGCGCGGCACCTCTCGCGCGCCGCGCGGATCCCCTTCGGACGCTACCGTGCCGCCGGGCGCCGTCGCACGGTGTGCGCAGGCCAGGACGAGCAGCAAGAGCACGGCGGCGCGCCGGCGAATCATCCGCCGCGGCCGGCGATCTCTGCAAGCTGGGCGCGGCCCGCGTCAGGAGAGAGCTTCCAGACCATCTGCCCGTTCGCGTCGAAATCCAGATCGAACACTCCGCGTCCGGTCAACTGCCGCATCCGCGCGGTGGCCTCCTCGCGGGTCAGGCCGCTTGCTTTCGCGACCTGGTCGACCTGGACCTGTCCGTTGTTCTTCTTCGCCAGGGCGAGCGCCACCTCGGAGAAGTGCAGATCGTCGCTCTGCTGCTCGATCCGCGCTCGCTTGCGCCCTGCCGCGACCAGCGCCAGCCCGACGGCCGCCACCACGCCGCCCACCACGAGGCCGGAGAGGTCAACGAACCCCTGCCCCTTGTCCACGAAGAACGCCCTGAGCATCAGCAGCGCGAACGCGCCGCCCAGGATGGCGACGAACGCTCCTCCGATGGTCAGGATTCCGCTGGTGCGCATCGCCTATCCCCTACTGGAACGAGACCTTGGGAACCGCGCGCGCCCCGCTTTCCGCCTTGAAGTATTCCTTCGGCGCGAAGCCGCCGATCTTCGCCCACCACGCCCCGGGGATGCGCCGGATGTCCGCGTTGTACTGCTGGACCGCGTCGTTGTAGCGCTTGCGCTCGACCGCCAGGCGGTTCTCGGTGCCCGCCAGCTCGTCCATCAGGCGCTGGTAGGTGGTGTCGGCCTTCAGCTGCGGGTACGCCTCACTGATCGAGATCAGCTTGCTGATCGCGCCCTCGAACTGGTTCGCGGCCTGGATTTTTTCTGCCCGGGAGGAAGCGCCCATCATCGCCGCGCGCGCATTGGCGATGTCGTCGAAGACGCCTTTCTCGTGCCGCGCGTATCCCTTCACCGTCTCGACCAGGTTCGGGATCAAGTCTGCGCGTCGCTGGAGCTGGTTCTCCACCTGGCTCCAGGCGGCCTCCACCGCCTGCTCTTCGGTGACGATGCGGTTGTATCCGCACGGCCCGCAGCCGGCGAGCGCCAGGATGAGGATCGGGGCGTACCTGCGCATGCGCATTGAGCTTCCTCCCACGGGGGCCAGTGTAACACGCAGCCGCCCTTGCGCCCTCAAACAGGAATGCGCTTCCGGAGGTACTCGCGGACGTACGTCCGGGCAGCGATCACGGCGTCGCGGAGCGGGACGCCGCGGGCGAGTCCGGCAGCGATGGCGCTCGCGAGCCGGCAGCCGGTGCCGCGCGCACTGGCGGGGATCCGCGGCGCTGCGAACTGCTCGACTCCCGACGCCGTCGCGAGCACGTCCACAGGCGCTCCGGCCAGATGTCCGCCCTTCAGGAGCACGGCCCGCGCCCCTCGCTCGAGGAGCTTTCCGGCATCTGCGGGACCGCCCAAAAGAGCTTCTGCTTCTGCAAGGTTTGGCGTGAGGATCGCGCCGCGGGCAAGCTCGAGCAGCTCCCCCGGCGGTCCGGAGAAGAGCGGCGCTCCGCTGGACGCCGCGAGGACCGGGTCGACGACCACCGGGATGCCCTCCGGCAGCAGAGCGCGGATGGCGCGCGCGTTCGCCGCGTCGCCCACCATGCCGACCTTGATCGCGCGCACGTCCTCTTCCTCGAGGAGCGCGCGCATGGCATCGGCGATCAGCGACGGGTCCACCGGCTGGAAACGTCGCGCAGCGCGCATCGTCTGCACCGTCAGCGCGGTCGCCACGCACAGCGGGTGCGCGCCCAGCGCGCGTACGGTCTCTGCGTCGGCGAGAAGTCCCGCGCCTCCGCTCGGGTCAAGCCCCGCCAGCACCAGGACGGCCGGCGCGCTCACCGCCGCGCCCGTTCGACCAGGGCCCGGTACAGCGCGAGGTGCTCGTTTCCCGCGAGAAGCTCCGGATGCCACTGCACCCCGAGGGCGAACTGGTCCGGCAGCTCGATGGCCTCGACGATCTGGTCCGGCGCCACGGCGCAGACGCGAGCGCGACCCGGGTCCTTCACCGCCTGATGGTGGGTCGAGTTCACCTCGATCTCGCTCTTGCCGACGATCGACGCCAGCTCCGAGCCGGGGACGATCCGCGCCGCGTGCCCCGGCTCGCGCGGGTCGTTGCGCTGCTCGTGGTCGAGCGCGCCCGGCACCTCCTGCACGATATCCTGGAACAGCGTGCCGCCCAGCTCGACGGCGAGCAGCTGCATGCCACCGCAGACGCCGAGCACCGGCACGTCCGCCGCCAGCGCCGCGCGCAGGACGCGTTGTTCGAACGCCGTCCGGCCACGCTTCAAGGGACCCATCCGCGCGCCCGCCTTCGCTCCATAGAGCTCGGTCGGAATGTCGAAGGCCCCTCCGGTGATCACCAGGCCGTCGCAGAGATCGAGCGCTTCCTGCGGCGCGGAGGCGTCTTCGCTGTACGGAAGCACGATGGGCAGCCCGCCCGCCGCGAGCACCGCATCCGTGTAGGCCTGCTTGAGCTCGTACTGCGGAGTCGCCGGCCGACCCGGACGGGCACTGGTCTGGCCGAGGTCGGGCGTGATGCCGATGACCGGTCTCACCGCGCGAACGCCTCCGCCAGGGCGCGCGTGGCTGCTTCGGGATCGGGGGCGTTACAGAGGTAGGCGATGGAGGCGGCGCACCGCGCCCCCGCGGCGGCGATCTCGTGCGCGCTGTCGACCCCGATCCCGCCGATGGCGACGACGGGCACCCTGGACCGCTGGACCGCGCGGCGCAGTCCCTCGAGCCCCTGCGGGGCCGGCAACGTCGCGCCCGGTTTCGAAGGAGTGGTGAAGATCGGACCGAAGCCGATGTAGTCCGCGCCCTGGGCCGCGTCGATCTCCGCGTCCGAATGCGTGCTGACGCCGATCAGGGCCTGCGGCCCGAGGATGGCGCGCACCGCCTGCACGGGCAGGTCGTCCTGTCCGAGATGTACGCCGTCCGCCTCTGCGAGGCGGGCAACGTCCGGACGGTCGTTGACCAGGAGGAGCGTCCCTCCGGAGCACAGCTTGCGCGCCTCGCGCGCCACCCTTAGAAGCTCTCCCGCCCCGGCCTGCTTGAGGCGGAGCTGGACCACGGCGGCGCCGCCCCGGACAAAAGCGCCTACCAGGTCGAGCGGGGAACGGGTAGCCGAGCTGTCGACGATTGCGTACACGCCGGCGGGCAAGGGACCGGGCACGGGCTGACAATAACCCAGGGGTGTGCTAGAAGCCGCGCCCCCCTCGAAGGAGCTCCGCAGTGGCCGAGAAGAAGGACGAGATCCCGCTGAAGTACCTCGATCGCCGCGTGGTCGAGCGCTACATCAAGAAGGGGCTGCTGGACGAGAAGGAGTACCAGCGGCATCTCAAGTCGCTCGATGATCTCGCCGAGAAGGCGAGCGACGTCGAGACCGAGTTCACGACGCTCGGCGAGCTCGGCCCCTCGCGCTGAGTGGTTGCGCTCTTCCTCGTCGCCACGCTCACCACGGCGCCGAGCGCGGCGCGGCGTACGCCGCT
>VBKQ01000325.1 GCA_005879505.1 Deltaproteobacteria bacterium | reverse complement strand
CGTTGCAGCGAAACGCGCACGTCGCGGGCGGGTCGCCCTTCGGTCGCCTCGGCCGCGTTGTCGAGCAGGTTCGCGATGGCCTGCTCGAAGGCGCGCACCGGGAGGCGGGCCCGGGCGCGCGCCGCGGCCGGATCCACCGAGAGCAGCGGCTGCGGCCCCGGACGGCCCTCCTGCCAGCGCCGCACCGCCGCCTCCAGCACGGGCGCGACTTCGAACTCCTTCGCTTCCTCCACGTCGACGCCGCCGCGCGGGGCGAGCATGTTGCTGATGATCTCCTTGCAGCGCTTCACCTGGCGGCGGATCTCTTCCGCTTCGCTGCGCCGGTCTCCGTCGAGCTGCGCCGCGAGCTCTCCCGCGAGGACCTGGATGGTGCCGAGCGGGGTGTTCAGCTCGTGGGCGGTGCCGGCCGCCACCGTGCCCAGCGCGGCGAGGCGCTCGGCGGCCTCGGCGTCGGAGCGCGCGCGGTCCAGCTCTTCGCCCCGCTTGCGCAGCGACTCGCTCATCCGCAGGGAGAAGGTGGAGATGAACGCGGCGGCGACCACGAAGGCGATCCAGCGGCCGCGCAGGGTGAGCAGGGGCTCCTCCGTCTCGAGCGAGAGCTCGTGCGCGGGGAAGAGCTGCAGCGCGCTGAAGGCGGCGATGCTGGCGAGCGCGACCGCGATGCTCCAGCGCGCAGGGAGGATCACCGCCCCGATGGTGATGTGCACCAGGTAGAGCAGCGAGAAGGGATTTTCCCGGCTTCCCGAGAGCGCGAGCAGCGCGGTGAGCGCCGCGATGTCGGCGAGGAGGTTCAGAGCGCAGGCGCGATCGGTCGGACGGCCGCCGCGCTCGAGCCAGATGTGTACGCCGAGGTTGGCCAGGGCGAGCGCAGCGCAGACGGCGAGCAACGACGGCACTGGAAGCGGCTCGCGCACGAGATGCCGCGCGAGCAGGATCGCGATCACCTGGCCCGCCACGGCACCCCAGCGCAGACGGACGATCCAGCGCAAGTTGATGCGCGCGGCCGATTCGACGCGGGTCAGCTCGGCCATGCGGAGGATGAGCGGACGAGGATGGGCGGCATGGCGGACATGCTACGTTGCAGCGCCCGTGGATGCACCCGGAGGCTTGCGCAGGCGGCAGGTCGCTGCATAAAGAGCGCATGACCGCCGCCTCCCTGCTCTCCGGGCCCCGCGACGCATTCGTGCGCGCCTCCAGCGAAGATCTGCAGCGCGCCAAGGCCGCCGTCGCGCGCCTGAAGGTGCAGCCGCCCTCGCTGCAGAGCTTGCGTGCCTGGGACGAGGCGAGCTCGGCGATCTCGAACGCGAGCGCGCGCGCGTCGCTGCTTCGCTCCGTGCACCCGGACGCGGCGATGCGGGACGCGGGCGAGCGCTGCGAGCAGGAAGCGGAGGCGCTCTCTACCGAGCTGGCCCTCGATCCCGAGGTCTACGCGCCGCTCTCGAGGATCGACGCCTCGGGTGAGGACGAGGACACGCGTTGGTACCTGTTCCGCGTACTGCGCGATTTCCGGCGTGCCGGCGTGGACAAGGACGCACAGACACGCGCCCGCGCACGCGCGCTGAACGAGGAGCTGGTCCGCATCGGCCAGGAGTTCCAGCGCAACATCCGCGACGACGTCCGCAGCATCCAGGTGACCGATCTGGAGGGGCTGCCTCCAGACTACGTGCGCGGGCATGCATCGGGCAGGATCAGCACCGATCATCCCGACTACGTCCCGTTCATGACTTACGCGCGCAGCAGCCCGGCGCGAGAGCAGCTCTGGAAGGTGTACCGGCAGCGCGCGCACCCAGGAAACCTGGACGTGCTCGATCGCATGCTGGCGCGGCGCTACGAGCTCGCGCGGCTGCTCGGCTACGAGAGCTGGGCGGCATACGTGACCGAGGACAAGATGATCGGCAGCGCCCGGGCCGCCGAGGAGTTCATCGAACGGATCGCCTCTGCGGCCGAGGTGCGCGCGCGCAAGGATTACGAGGCGCTGCTGGCTCGCGCGCGGCGCGACGATCCGGCGGCCGAGCGGGTCGAACCCTGGGATTCGGAGGCGCTGAAGGAGCGGGTGCGCGCCGAGCAGCTCGGTTTCAACTCGCAGTCGGTGCGACCCTACTTCGAGCTCGGCCGGGTGATGGAGGGCCTCTTCCACACCACTGCGCGCATGTTCGGCGTCGAGTACCGCCGCCTTCCGGACGCGCCGGTCTGGCACGCGGACGTGACCGCTTGGGAGGTGCTGGAGCAGGGGCGCGAGATCGGGCGCTTCTTCCTCGACCTGTTCCCCCGTGAAGGCAAGTACAAGCACGCCGCGCAGTTCACGCTGGCCTCCGGCGTCCGTGACGGCGCCCTTCCCGAAGGCGCCCTGGTCTGCAACTTCCCCCGCCCCTCCGCGGAGCCCGCGCTGCTCGAGCACAGCGAGCTGGTGACGTTCTTTCACGAGTTCGGACATCTGTTGCACCACCTGTTCGGCGGGCATACGCGTTGGGCCGGGGTCTCGGGGGTGCGGACGGAATGGGACTTCGTGGAAGCGCCCTCGCAGATGCTCGAGGAGTGGTGCTGGGACGCTTCGGTGCTGCAGAGCTTCGCGCGGCACGTCGAGACCGGGAAGCCGATTCCGGCAGCGCTGATCGCGCAGATGCGGGCTGCCGACGAGTTCGGAAAGGGGCTGCGCGTCCGCCAGCAGATGTTCTACGCGGCCACCTCGTTGCGCCTGCACGACCGGGATCCGGCGGGCCTCGACACCACTGCGCTCTCGGCGGCGCAGCAAGAACGGTACACGCCGTTCCGGCACGTTCCGGGCACCTATTTCCACGAGAGCTTCGGCCACCTCGAAGGGTACTCGGCGATCTACTACACGTACATGTGGTCGCTGGTGATCGCGAAGGACCTCTTCGGCGTCTTCCGGCGCGAGGGCCTTTTGAACCGGGAGCCTGCCGCGCGGTACCGGCGCGCCATCCTCGAGCCTGGCGGCGGGCTTCCGGCGGCGCGGTTGGTGAGGGACTTCCTCGGCCGGGAGGCGTCATTCGACGCGTTCGCCGAGTGGCTCAACGCTCCGTGAACGGGCGGGCGCCGGGAGGCGGATCCGGTTCCCACTGCGCGGCGAGAAAGCGCACCGCGCCACGCTCCTTTCCCGGTGGTGCGGCCCACTGGATGCCGATCAGGGCCGCGGCGATGGCGATCGCCACGGCGCTGCGCTGGAGGATGAGCGCGATCGCCGCTGCCAGTGCCACGAAGTACGGCAACGCGCTCCACAATCCGGGGACGCCCAGCAATTGCAGCAGATTGCGCGGCACGTACCCGTGCGCGAGCAGCGGACCCACCACCTCGCGCAGCGGATTGATCACCTCCAGGGGGAATCCTTGGCAGACGGCCGAGGCCAGGCCGGTGGTCGCGACGGCAGCCGCACCGAGGCCGCGCAGCACCGGCAGAAGCCTCGGCACCTCGCGGACGAGGAGCGCGACCGAGATCGCCGCAAATGGCGCGACCGGCGTGATGTAGCGCGGTCCCACCGTCCAGCCGCTGCGCCAGAGCGCGTGCGTGATCTGGAAGACCAGGTAGTAGGCGATGACCGCGGCCGGAACCAGGTCGAAGCGGCGCAGCCAGCGCGGAGCGAGCAGCGCGAGCGCCGTCCATGGCGCCCAGAAGAAGAGGCCTAGCCAGGGCGAGAAGAGCGATCCGTAGACCCGTTCCCACGACGGCCAGGAGATCCCCATGAACCCGGGCGCGATGTCCCGGACGAAAGCCGGGTTCTCCAGGTGGCCATACGGCGTCGACCAAGGGGCGCCGAATGCGCTCCAGTGGAACTGCGCGAGCACGAGCATCCAGGGCAGTGCTCCCAGGGCGACGCGCAGCCCGCCCCGGCGGTGACGCAGGAGGGCGGCCGCCAACAGGATCGCTGCGGCAGGAGCGGAGGGATATTCGAGCGCGACGCCGAGGGCGCAGAAGAACCCCACCCAGAACGGGCGGAAGCTTCCCCAGAACGCGCAGAGGAATGCCGCGCCCAGGGCGAGCGCAGCCATCTGATGGCCGGCGAACATCTGCCCGTACGTCAGGGACAGGGAGCCGAGCGCGCCGCACAGCGTGCTCACGAGAGCGGCTGCCTCCGGAACGCCTGAGTCCAGCATCCACCGGCGCAGGAGGATCCAGAAGGCAACCGAAGGCAGGATCACGCAGACCCAGCGCAGCGCGAACACTGCGGAGGCCTTCTTCGGCGGACCGAACGCTCGCAGCACCATCAGGACCGGTGCGCCCAAGAGCGATGCGGCCGGCGCTTTCGCCGCGAACAGCCGCCCGCTGCAGCGCGGCGGCCGCTCGCCCGGTTTGCTCTTCGGCCAGCGCGCGAGCGGCGTAGACGCGCACGAGCTCGTTGGGATTGTTGATGCGCTCGAAGAAGACGAACAACCATCCGTACGCAGCGAGCAGCAGCAGGAGCAGGAGGCCTTCACCGCGGCGCAAGCGCACGCGCCCATGCTACCCCACGCCGGACGCTCAGGCAGGCGCACTTCTCTCGTCCCCCCGGCTGCGCGTGCGCAAGCTTCAAAAGGGGGTTCGAAATGCGACGAATCATCATCTGTGTAGCGGCTGTGGTCGCAAGCTGTGCTGACGCGCCGGCGGCGTTGGAAACCGAGGCAAGGCCTGCGACCCTGGTTTCGATCACCGTCGTCGGTGCCGGGGCCGTCAGAGTGCCCGCGCTCAATTCCACCTGCTACGGCACCTGCTCCTTCCCGGTGGCGCCGGGAACCACCATCCGCCTCGACGTCGCCGGCGATGTCCCCGCCTCGTTCGCGGGCTGGTCAGGAGCGTGCGCCGGCACGGGCGCATGCGACCTGGTCGTTCGCGAGCGCGTCTCCGTCGCGGCGGCCTTCGCTCCATCGCCGAGCGGCTGACCTGGCAGCCAGGCGGGCGCACGCCCGCATTGATCAGAGGCCGATCTCGCCCGCGATCGGCTTCAGCGCTTCGATCAAGAACGCGATGTGCTCGACGAGCGGGCGCCCGAGCACCTCCGCCCCCCCGTAGACGTAGCTGCGGTCGACGCTGCGCGCGAACGCCTTGTCCTTCAGCTTCTTCACCACCGACTCCGCGGGCAGATCGGCGATCTTCTTCGTCGGCCGCACCTTGGCGCAGGCGCCGATGAAACCAACCGCCTCGTCGCAGGCGTAGATCGCTTTCTTCAGCGGGGTCTCGCGCGGGATCTTCATGTAGTCCGCATGGGAGGCGACGGCCTCGATCACCTCTTCCGGCCAGCCGCGCTCGCGCAGCACCCTCGTGCCGACGTGCAGATGCGTCTCTTCCGTCGGGTTCTGCTCGTAATCGAAATCGTGGAGGAGGCCGACGATCCCCCATTTCTCGATCTCCGCCGGATCGGTCACGCCGAACCAGCGCGCATAAGACCGCATCGCTTCTTCCACGCCGAGAGCATGCTTGCGCAGCGCATCGGACTGGGTGAACTCGTGCAGCAGCGCCAGGGCATCCGCGCGGGTCTTCATCCCTTCGTCGCCTCCGCGATCTGCAGCCGCGCCGCGCGCGCCGCGGGCAGAAGGCCGCCGAGCAGCCCCATGAGGACAGCGAAGATGGTCGCCTTGACGGCGATCGCCGGCTCGAAGTGGAACCTGAACTTGATCTCGGTGAAGGACCCGAAGTTCGTGGTGGTGAAGGTGGTCGCGCCGAGAAGCGACGCCAGCACGCACCCCGCGACCGACCCCAGCAATGCCAGGATCAGGCTCTCGGTGAGGAAGCTTCCCAGCACCGATCGCCGCCGGAATCCGATCGCCCGCAGCGTTCCCACCTCGCGCACGCGGTTCGCCACCTGCGCGTACATGGTGATCATGGCGCCGAGTGTCGCGCCGAGGGCGAAGAAGATTGCGATGACCGTGCCGAGCACCTGGATGAATGTGGCCATGGGTCCCGCCGCTTCCTCGTAGAACCGATCCTCGCGCTTCGCCTCCAGGTTCCAGCGTGGATCGGCGTCCACGGTGGCGCGCACGGTGTTGAACTCGGAGGGGCTGCGGAGCTTCACCGTGAGGATGGAGTAGCCGGTGCGGCGGGCGGCGTCCGCGATCGGGTCGGCGTCGCCCCAGATCTCGCTATCGAATCCGCTGCCGCCCGCGTCGAAGATTCCCACCACTTGCCACTGGCGGCGGGCGATCGAGATCGATTGCCCCACCAGAGCTCCCGTGTACCGGCCGACGGTGGATCTGCCGAGCATCACCTCGTTGGTGGCCCACTGTGGAATCCGGCCCTCGACGACCTTGACGGAATTCGAGCGCAAGAGCTCCCAGCCGTCTTTCGTCACGCCGCGAAATCCGACGTTCGCGGTCCCGCTTCCGTCGACGCGCTGGAGTTGGAAGATGACGAACAGCTCGGGGGACGCCACCTGCCGCCCGCCCTCGATGGCGACCGCGGGATCGGCCGCGAAGGTCTTCGCGGCTTCGCGCGGGAGGAAGCTCGTCAGCTCCGAGGTGCTCCCTTTGCGCAGGATGATCGCGTTCTGAGACGAGCCCGTGGCCTTGAGTGTCTCCTGCACGCCGCGAGCGAGCATCAGGACGGCCGCGAACACGAATACCACCAGGCCGAGGCCCCCGGCGGCCGCGAACGCGGAGAAGCGGCGCCGCAGGATGGAACGGACGTTGTAGGAGAGCGGGATCACTCCTGTCTCCTCAGCGCGTTCACGATCTCCATCCGTGCCGCCTGGACGGCGGGCAGGGCGCTCGCCGCGGCTCCGATGCTCGCGGCCACCACCGCGGTCGCAAGCGCGGTGGTCGGCGTGTAGGAGACGTTGGAGAGGAATCCGATGCTCGCCGCGAACTTGCCCACTACGTGCAGGACCGGCCGGGCGAGAAGGCATCCGAGCACACCGCCGACCGCGCCGAGCATGGCGCCCTCCCCGAAGGCGAGCGCGCGGACGTGACGAGGGAGGAATCCGATCGCCCGCATCACGCCTACCTCACCCGTCCGCTCCCGCAGTCCCATGGCGAGCGTGTTCCCGAGGATGAGCGCCATGATCACGAGGATCACTCCGCTCACCACCTGCAGCGCAGTGAGGATCGCCGACGACCCGCTGACGAACTGGAGCCTGAACGCTTTCTCGGTCTCGGTGTGCGTCTCCGCGTCGCTGTTGGCGAAGAGGGCGTCGATCTCGCGGATCACCCGGGGCGATTCGTTGGCGTTCGCCACCTTCATGGTGAACACGCCGACGCTGTTCTTGATCCGATCGGGCAGGCCCTCGTTGAGGCGCGCCCAGTGAAAATACATGGTGTTCGCGATGCTGGCGTCATCGCTGCCTTCGACGATCCCCGCGATGCGGAACTTCCAGTCGCCGGGATAGATCTCGGTGAAGAGCGGGACCGTGTCGCCCACGCTCCAGCCGAACTTCTCCGCCAGGCCTTTGCCGACGATGCAGGCGTTGCGGTCGGCGAGGAAGTCCGCCTTGCTCCCTTGGAGGAACCGGATGTCGAAGACCTCCAGGGCCGAGGCAGCATCGATGGCGAACTGGGCGAAGAAGTTGCGCCGGTCCTTGTAGATCCCTCCGAACCAGTTGCTCCAGGTGAGGCGCGTCACCCCGGGGACCTGCGCAATGCGGGGAGCATACGAGAGCGGCAGCGACTGGGTGATGGAGATGGCGTTGCGGGTGACGATCCGATCGGCGGCGGAGGCCTCGCTGCTCGCGTACCAGGCGGTG
>VBKQ01000324.1 GCA_005879505.1 Deltaproteobacteria bacterium | reverse complement strand
GATGACGTCGTCGATCACGCCGCCCCTCTCGTTGCAGAGCGCGCTGTACTGGGCCTGTCCGTCGCTGCACTTCGAGAGGTCGTTCGTGACCAGCCGCTGTGCGGTCCGCAGCGCGGTACGACCGTCGATGCTGATCTCGCCCATGTGCGAGACGTCGAACATGCCGGCGTTCTCGCGCACCGCCGCATGCTCCTCCAGCACCCCGGCGTATTGCACCGGCATCTCGAAGCCGGCGAACTCGACCATGCGCGCCGAGGCGGCGAGATGAGCGTCGTAGAGCGGCGTGCGCAGGGCCACCAGTGTCTCCAGCGAGGGGCCGGGAACCTAGCTTTCGCGCTCTGCCCGCGCAAGGGCGATGCTTACATCGCGTGCAGGACATGAGGGGCCTCCCCACCCGGGAAGGTCCCGGACCACACGCGCGCCTTTGTGCCCGCCCGCCGTTCGATACACTGGAAAGCTCATGGAGCCCGCCGCCATCGTCTTTCCCATCCGCTTCGCGACCGGCAACGTGGCGGTCCAGACGACCACGTCCGCTCTCAGCGAGCAGGGCGTCCTCGTGCGCTGTCTCGAGCCGCCTCCCGCCGGGACGGCGCTCTCCATGAAACTGTACCTGCCTGGCGCCCGCGAGGCGTTGAATCTCGACGGCGTCGTGCGCAAGCACGCCAAGGAAGGGGAGGAGCCGGGCTTCTGGGCGGAGTTCGTTGGAGCTGCGGACACGCATCGGACGCAGATCAACGAGGTGATCGCCCGCCGCCGGCGAGCCGCCGATGCAAAGCCCATCGGGGCGGTAGCGCTGAATCCCCACCAGGAGGGGCGGCGCGCGTTCCCTCGCTACAACGTGAACTTCGCCGTCCGGTTCGCGACCGTGCAGGACTTCGTCCTCGAGTATGCGGCCAACATCAGCGCGGGCGGAGTGTTCGTGCACACGGAGAATCCGCCGCCGCTGAAGACCGTGGTCCAGGTCGAGATGGAGCTGCCGGGCGGAGGCAGCGCAGTCCCTGCCCGCGGGCTCGTGGTGCATCGGGTCACGCCGCAGGACGCGCAGCGGCGCGGAACCGTTCCTGGCATCGGCATCCAGTTCATGGACGCGGACGACGAGTTCCGCCGGCGCATCGACTCGGCGATCACACACATCCTGGAAACGGAACGGGCCGCGTAGCCCTACACCACCCGCGCTCCGGGCACCGCGACGTCCACGACCTCCGACCGCCCGGCGACGCCCAGCGAAGCAGCCGCGTCCATCATCGCCCGCGCCACCTCGCGGGCCGCGCCCGCGCTGCACAGCGCGCACACCGTCGTCCCCGCCCCTGACAGCGCAGCCCCGAACGCTCCACCCTTGCGGGCCGCGGCGAGCAGCGGCGGCAACCAAGGAAGGAGCCCAGCGCGGGCAGGCTGGTGCAGGCGATCGTCCATCGCTTCCGCCAATAGCTCCAGCCTGCCTGCACCGAGCGCCGCCACGAACAAAGCCGCGCGTCCGAGGTTGTGCACCGCATCCGCCAGGGAGACCTGCGCGGGCAGCACGGCGCGCGCCGCGGACGTGGCCAGCTCCTGATCGGGAATGTAGAGCGCTGCGCGCAGGGGAGCGCCAATGGGGATCGGACAGGAGAGGACCTTGCCGTCCGCGTCGCGGACCGAGACCTGCGCGCCGCCGCGGAGCGCGGGGACCACGTTGTCGGGATGGCCCTCCATCTCCACCGCCGTGCGCAGGAGAACCTCCTGACCGACGGCGCCGTCGAGCAGCGCATCCGCCAGGAGACCCCCAGCGAGCGCGGCGGCTGCCGAGGAACCGAGGCCGCGCTTGAGCGGAATCGAGCTGTGGATGGAAAGCTCCGCCGCGAGCGCCTGCCGGCTGCGTCCCGCCGCCGCCGCCGCGCGATACGCCGCGTCGATCACGCGGTTGGTCGAGTCCGGGGGCAGCCGGTCGGCGCCCTCTCCCGACAGGCGCGCGATCCGCAGCCCCTCTCCCCCCGGCGTGACGCGCACCATCAGATCCGGACCGGACAGGGCGATCCCCACGGCGTCGAAACCCGCGCCCAGGTTCGACGTGGAGCACGGCACGAGGACCGTGAACGGCTTCATTGCAGCGCAGCCTCCAGGGTGCTGATGTCGTCGGCGATCGCCGGCCCGATCTCCGCGGCCGCATCGATCGCGGCCTGCGGGTCCTTCAACCCGTGCCCGGTGAGCACCGCCACGATGGTCTGGCCGGCGAAGCTCCGCTTCTCTTGCGCGAGGCGCAGCAGCCCGGCCACCGGCGCCGCGCTGGCGGGCTCGCAGAAGACGCCGGCCTCACTGGAAAGGCGCCGGTAGGCGGCCAGGATCTCTGCATCGGTGACCGCGGCGAAGAGCCCGCCCGAGTCGCGCTGGGCCTCCACTGCCGTCTTCCACGAGGCGGGGTTGCCAATGCGAATGGCGGTTGCGATGGTCTCGGGCTCGGCGACCGGTGTACCCGAGACCAGGGGCGCCGCGCCCGTCGCCTGGAAGCCGAGCATGACTGGCCGGCGCGGTCCGAGCTCGCAGAAGCCGCGCCAGTAGGCGGTGATGTTCCCAGCGTTGCCCACGGGAAGGGCGACCGCGTGAGGGACCTCCCCCAAGGCTTCGGCGATCTCGAACGCGGCGGTCTTCTGCCCCTCGATGCGGTGCGGATTCACGCTGTTCAAGAGCGCGATGCCGGTGCGCTGCGCGATCTCACGAACCCGCGATAGCGCCGCATCGAAGTTTCCGCGCAGGACCAGGATGCGGGCGCCGTGAGCTACCGCCTGGGCCAACTTGCCGAGAGCCACCTTCCCTTCCGGGACGACGACGTTGCAGCGCACGCCGGCCGCCGCGCAGTATGCCGCGGCGCTCGCCGAAGTGTTGCCGGTAGAGGCGCAGACCGCGCTGTGCGCGCCCGCCTCGACCGCCTTCGCCACCGCCACCACCATCCCCCGGTCCTTGAAGGAGCCGGTCGGGTTCTGCCCTTCGAACTTCAGCCACAGCTCGGCGCACCCGATGTCCCGGGCGAGGGTGGGAGCCGCGATCAGCGGCGTGTCGCCCTCGCCCAGCGTCAGCTGCGGCGTGCGCGCGGTGAGCGGCAGGTGCGCGGCCCAGCGCGCCAGCACTCCCCGCTTCACTGCGGGGCCTCCACGCGGATCCGCGCCAGCACCGCTCGAGTGGAGGAGAGCCTTGCGAGCTGCTCCCCGGCGGTGGCAAGTGCCGCCTCCGGCGCCGCGTAGGTGAGGAGCACGACTTCCGCGGACCCGTGCTTTCCCGGCTCGCGCTGGATCACACTGGCGAGACCGATCCGGTGCTCGGCGAGCACGCGAGTGATCTGCGCGAACACGCCGGGTTCGTCGTCGACCGACAGCCGGAAGTAGCACCGGGTCTGCACCTCCGCCATGGGAAGCAGGCGTGGCTCGGGCCCGTTCTCGCGCGGCGGCGGCACCGGATCGCCGAGGGCGAGGCGCCGTGCGACGTGGACGACGTCCGCCAGCACTGCGCTGGCGGTCGCGTCGCCGCCCGCGCCCAGTCCGCTGAACATCACCGGACCGCAAAGGTCGCCGACGACGTGGACCGCGTTGTACGCGCCGTCCACGCGGGCCAGGGGATGCTCCAGCGGAACGAAGGCGGGATGCACGCGCGCTTCCACCCCGGTCTCGGTCCTGCGCGCCACCGCCAGCAACTTCAGCACGTAGCCGAGCTCCCGGCCATAGGCGAGATCGCGCGGATCGAGGCCGCGGATGCCTTGGCGATGAAGCTGCGCTGGAGTGCAGGAGACGCCGAACGCCAGCCGGAGCAGGATGCAGAGCTTGTCGCCCGCGTCCACCGCGTCGACGTCGTCGCGGGGATCGGCCTCCGCGTACCCGGCCTGCTGCGCCTTCG
>VBKQ01000323.1 GCA_005879505.1 Deltaproteobacteria bacterium | reverse complement strand
CAATCGCGGCACGCTCTGTCCGAAGGGCGCGACGCTCAAGTACGACATCGACAACCCGAACCGGATCCTCACGCCCAAGGTGCGGCGGCCGGGGGCCGATCGCTGGGAAGACATCTCCTGGGACGACGCCATCCAGCAGATCGCGCGCCACATCAAGACCACGCGGGACCGCACGTTCGTGGCCAAGAACGCGCAAGGACGGACGGTGAACCGCACGCCCGGCCTGGCCGTGGTCGGCGGATGCACCGACACCAACGAGTTCAACTTCCTGCAGTGGAAGTTCATCAGCGCGCTCGGCGTACCGTACCGGGACAGTCAGGCAAGGGTTTGACACGGTCCCACGGTGGCCAGTCTGGCCGCCACCTTCGGACGGGGGGCGATGACCAACGGCTGGGTCGACATCCGGAATGCCGACGTCGTCCTGGTGATGGGTGGCAATCCTGCCGAGAACCACCCCTGCGGATTCAAATGGGCGGTGGAGGCGAAGAGAGAACGCAACGCCAAGCTGGTCGTGGTGGATCCCCGCTTCACCCGCACGGCATCCGTCGCTGACGTCTACGCGCCGATCCGGCCGGGAACCGACATCGCGTTCCTGAACGGCATCATCCGCTACGCGCTCTCGACCGGCCGCTACCACGAGGAGTACGTCCGGATCCACACCGCGGGCCCGTACATCGTCAGCGAGAAGTTCGCCTTCGACGACGGTCTCTTCTCCGGATTCGATCCGGCAAAGGCGCAGTACGACAAGTCAGCCTGGGCATACGAGCCCGATCCCAAGACGAACGGCTATCAGGTCGACCCGACGATGAAACACCCGCGCTGCACCTTGCAGCTGCTCAAGAAGCACGTCGAACGCTACACGCCGGAGATGGTCGAAAGGATCTGCGGAACGCCAAAGGAATCGTTCCTCAAGGTGGCGGATGTCGTCACTTCGACCGGGAACGCGCAGCGGGTGGGCACCATCATGTACGCGCTCGGATGGACGCAGCACTCGGTCGGGGTGCAGATGATCCGGGCCGCGGCCACGCTGCAGCTACTGTTGGGCAACGTCGGCCGGCCAGGCGGCGGCGTGAACGCGATGCGTGGCCACTCCAACATCCAGGGCGCCACCGACATTGCCGGGGTCTTCGACAATTTGCCCGGCTACCTGGCGACTCCTCAAGGCCAGTACACCGATTTGAAGACGTACCTCAAGGGGGTGACTCCCACCACGCTGAACCAGGAGGCGTGGGCGAGCATGAACTACTGGTCGAACTATCCCAAGTTCATGGTCAGCCTGCTCAAGGCCCTCTACGGAGAGGCGGCGACCAAGGAGAACGACTGGGGCTACCAGTGGCTGCCCAAGGTCGACGGCAACTACTCCTGGCTCTACATCTACGACGACATGTACCGGGGCAACTCGGTGCGGGCCGGCGGCACCGAGCCTGGTCCGGAGGGGCTCCTTACTTTTGGTTTCAATCCGGTGGGCGTCGGCCCCAACACCTCCAAGATCATCAACGCGCTCTCGAAGTTGAAGTTCCTGGTGGTCGGCGACAACTACCAGATCGAGACCGCGACCTTCTGGAAGGCGCCGAAGCAGTACGGCGGGCCCGACTCCTCGCAGATCCAGACGGAGGTGTTCCAGCTTCCCTGCTCCGGTTTCGCCGAGACCGACGGCAGCTTCACCAACTCCGCGCGCTGGCTGCAGTGGAAGTGGAAGGCGCTCGATCCCCCCGGGCAGGCGAAGACGGACCAGGAGGTCCTCGCCCGCATCTTCCTGGCGGTCCGCGAGCTGTACCAGAAGGAGGGTGGCGCGCTGCCCGAGGCGGTGTTGAACGTCAGCTGGAACTACAGCACGCCCGCCGGTCCGGATCTGGGCGAGGTGCTGAAGGAGATCAACGGCAAGGCGGTTACCGACCTGAAGGACAAGGACGGCAACGTGATCCGCCGCGCCGGACAGCAGCTCGACGGCTTCGGGCAACTTCAAGATGACGGGTCGACCAGCTGCGGCTGCTGGGTCCACTCCGGCGTCTATACCGAGGCAGGCAACAACGCCGCGCGCAGGGGCACCGACGATCCCACCGGCCTGGGCATGTACCCGAACTGGGCGTTCTCCTGGCCGGCGAACCGGCGCGTCCTCTACAACCGCGCTTCCGCCGACGCCCAGGGCAAGGCTTGGGACCCGAAGCGGCCGGGCATCGTCTGGAACGGAAAGCTCTGGGTTGGCGACGTGCCCGACATCGCGCCCAACTCGCCGCCCGGCCAGTACGGCGCGTTCATCCAGCTGCCGGAAGGCGTCGGACGCCTCTTCGCCCCGTCACTGAACGACGGGCCCTTCGCCGAGCACTACGAAGCGACCGAGGCCGCGATCGCGAATCCGTTGCACCCGAAAGTGACGTCGAGCCCGGTGACTGTCCGGTTCCACTCCAACAAGGACGTGTACGGCACCCGGGACCAGTTCCCCGTGGTCTGCACCACGTACCGGCTCACCGAGATGTACCACTATTGGACGCACCACACGAACGAGCTGAACCAGCTGCAACCCGGCTTCTTCATCGAGATTCCCGAAGAGCTCGCCCGGGAGAAGGGGATCGCCAACGGCTCGCGGGCGCGGGTCACCTCGGCGCGCGGTTCCATCGAAGGAGTCGCCATGGTGACGAGGCGGCTGCGACAGCTGACCATCGACGGCCAGCGGGTGTGGCACATCGGGTTCCCGCTGCACTGGGGCTACGAAGGCGATCCGAACCACGTCGGGCCGCTCGCGAACTTCCTCACGCCCTCGGCGATGGATCCGAACACCTGGACGCCTGAGTTCAAGACGTTCCTCGTCAGGCTCGAGAAGGCCGGGGCGGGCGTGACATGATTACCGACGGCCTGGAGGTCCGGCAGTCGTCCGCGAGCGTCTGGGGCTCGAAGACGGAGCTTCGCAACCTGAAAGTCGTCTCGAAGCTCATCGATACCTCCACCTGCATCGGCTGCAAGGCATGCGAGGTGGCGTGCCAGGAATGGAACGACCTGCACATCGTGCCGACGGAGCAGAGGGGCACCTACCAGACGATGCCGTCTCTCGACGCGAATTACTGGAACCTGATCCAGTTCCGGGAGCGGGAGATCGGCCCCGACTTCGCCTGGCTCTTGCGCAAGGACGGGTGCATGCACTGCGCCGATCCGGGTTGCCTCAAGGCCTGTCCGGCGCCGGGCGCGATCGTGCAGTACCAGAACGGCATCGTCGACGTGAACCCGGAGGCGTGCATCGGCTGCAGGATGTGCGAGACCGGGTGCCCGTTCGACATTCCGCGCTACTCGGAGCAGACCAGCAAGATGGCGAAGTGCACGCTCTGCGTCGACCGGGTGCAGGTCGGCCTGGAACCGGCCTGCGTAAAATCCTGTCCGACGGGTTGTCTCGAGTTCGGCGACAAGACGGACCTGGTGGCGCACGCGAACGCCCGCGTCGAGCAGCTGAAGCAAAACGGCTTCGTCAATGCCGCGCTGTACGATCCGCCCGGCGTGGGCGGGACTACCGTGATCACCGTGCTGGCCCACGGGGATCACCCGGAGTGGTACGGCCTGCCGAAGGACCCGCACGTGCCCACCGGCGTGCGGTTGTGGAAGAACGCGCTACGGCCATTGGGCGCCCTCGCCATCGCGGGCGCCTTCTTCGCCATGGTTGGCCACTATCTCTCCTTCGGGCCCAAGAAGCCGAAGGACACGGGCGAGCCGAAGCCGGAAGGGGACGGATCGAGATGAGACGGATGCCGCTCGAGGATCAGTCGATGGGCGACGACGCGATCGCGCGCGCCCGCCATACCGAGGACGTAGTGGTGGGCGACGAGATCGTGCGCGAACGGCTCTCGGCGCGGGTGGTCCATTGGACCGTCGCTCTCACCTTCTTCCT
>VBKQ01000322.1 GCA_005879505.1 Deltaproteobacteria bacterium | reverse complement strand
ATGCTCGAGTACTTCCAGTACCGCAACGAAGACGCCGACGTCGGCAAGTACAACGGCGGCCAGAAGATGCTGTTCTGGGCGGCCGCGCTGGGTACCCTCGGCCTGCTCCTCTCCGGCATCGTGATGTGGCTGCCGCAGCCGATCTTCGGGCAACGGCTCCGCGAGGCGAGCTACATCCTCCACGACGCGGCGTTCAGCCTCTTTTTCGCGATGATCATCGGGCACATCTACTTGGGGACCGCAGCCGAGCCGGGGACCTTCCGCTCGATGATCCTCGGCACGGTGACGAAGAGCTGGGCGCGGCTCCATCATCCGCGGTGGTACCGGGAAGTGATGAATCAACACCCGAAGACCGGAAGCTAGAGGAAGGACCCTCGGTCCGGATCGCCTTGGCGCTCTAGGCGAGGGCTCCCCAAAGGAACTACACTGCG
>VBKQ01000398.1 GCA_005879505.1 Deltaproteobacteria bacterium | reverse complement strand
GCGGCCTCGCCCAGTGCGCGGCGCGGCTCATCTGCACGCCGGACGACCGCGGGGAAGGAGCAGCCCGATGACGCGGATATCGATCGGGCTGGCGATCCTCCTCGGTCTGCTGGCGTACGGGTGCGGCCATTCGAACCACGACGCAGTCGGCGCGAGCAACACCACACCGGAGGGCGGCGTGCCGTTCAGCTTGCGGCTCGCCGGCGTCGACGCGGGCGACTTCGTTTCGGCCCGGATGCGGATTGAATCCGTCCAGGTGAGCGGCGGCAGCGCGGTGCTCGCGAACGCCGTTCTCACGCCGGAGCTCGATCTCGCGCCGGCGGGTCAGGCGCACCTGCTTGCCAGCTTCAAGGTGCCGGCCGGCATCGAGGAGGTGGACTTCGCCGTTGCATTCGCGGGCGGCACCGTGTCGACGGCGAAGAGCAAGCTCGACGTCGACGCGCAGTGCCATACGCTGCGCCTCGCAGGCAAGGTGAGCCGCATCGCCGAGCGCAGGCATGCCGTCATCCAGCTGGATCTCGCGCGCTCGCTCGTGCCATCGGGCGCGGGGCTGACCCTGGTGCCCCACTTCGAGCTCGTCTACTGAATCGAAGCGGTTCCGGTCACGCGACCTTGCGGGCGATCTCCTCGACGGCCCCATTGATTCCCAGCCGCGAGGTATCCACCGCCAGATCTGCCTGCGCGTAGAGTGGCTCCCGCGCCTTCAACAGGGCCCGCAGCTCTTCGCGAGCGTGCGGGCTCGCGGCGCCGGGGCGCACGTCGCCCTGCTCGAGCACGCGTTGCCAGTGATCGTCGGGCGAGGCCTGCAGCCACACCGTCCGGCAGCGCTTCTGCAGCAGCCGGAAGGAGCCGGGATCGGTGACGATGCCTCCGCCGGTAGCGAGCACCGCGGCGTCGGTCTCGGCCAGGAACCGCGTCAGGACCTCGCGCGCGAGCCGCCGGTAGTAGGCCTCGCCGTGCAGCTGGAAGATCGCCGCGAGCGGAAGCCCGGCATCCTTCTCCACCAGCGCGTCCAGCTCGACGAACGAGACCCCGAGCCGACTCGCAAGCGCCCGGCCGATGGTGGTCTTGCCCGCGCCGCGCAACCCGACGAGCGCAACGATCCGCCGATCCGTTCGCTCGTGCTGCGCCGAGAACAGTAGCTCGCCAGCCGATGAGCCCAAGGCGCGTGCGACATCCTGCAGCCGCGCCACCGAGATGTTCCCCTGCCCGGACTCCAGCTCGGCAAGGAAGCGCTCGGAGACGCCGCTGCGCCCGGCCAGCTCGCGCCGGCTGAGGCCACGTTCATCCCTGAGGCGACGCACCGCGGCGCCGACGGCGGACAGGAGGACTTGGTGTTCCCGAGTCATCTATGTGCATTATATTGCATCATTGTACTTAACCACAAGCAATATAGTGCTTGCATCCGCGAAGGGATTGCGCTACCTTCTCGCGCCGATGGACACGAGCGCCTCCGCCCCGAAGCTGTCGTTCGACACGAACCCCTCGAAGTACCGGCACTGGACCCTCGCCATCGAGGGCGAGATCGCGCGGCTGACCATGAAGGTCGAGCCCTTCGGCGGCGCGAAGAGCGAGATCGAGCTCAAGAGCAACAGCTACGACATGAGCGTCGACATCGAGCTGGCCGACGCCATCCAGCGCCTGCGCTTCGAGCACCCCGGCGTGAAGTGCTGCGTGATCACCAGCGCGCACGACAAGATCTTCTGCGCCGGCGCCAACATCTACATGCTCGCCTCGAGCACGCATCCCTTCAAGGTCAACTTCTGCAAGTACACGAACGAGACCCGGCTGGCGATCGAGGACGCCTCGCAGAACAGCGGTATCCGCTTCCTCGCCGCCTGCAACGGAGCGACCGCCGGCGGCGGTTACGAGCTGGCGCTGGCGTGCGACGAGATCGTCCTGATCGACGACGGGTCGTCCACGGTGGCGCTGCCGGAAGTGCCGCTGCTCGGCGTGTTGCCCGGCACCGGCGGGCTCACCCGGGTGGTGGACAAGCGCAAGGTGCGTCGCGATCTCGCGGACGCCTTCTCCACGCTGGCGGAGGGCGTGAAGGGCAAGCGCGCCGTCGAGTGGGGCCTGGTGGATGCCGTGGTCCCGCGGAGCAAGTTCGCCGATACCATCGCGCAGCGCGCCCGCGATCTCGCGGCCAAGGCGCCCGACCTCCCCCGTGGCAAACCGCTGAAGCTGGACCCCATCGGTGACTACCGGCACGTGTCGCTGAAGGTGGACGAGAAGTCGCGGATCGCTGATCTGACCGTGCGCGGTCCGGCGGACGCGAAGCGGGTCGACGATGCGTCGTTCTGGCCGCTGCGGATGGCCCGCGAGCTGGACCATGCCCTTCTTCGCCTCCGCTTCGAGCACGAGCACGTCGGTCTGGTGCTGGTGCGGACCGAAGGCGACCGCAAGCTGGCGCACGAGATCGGCGAGCTGCTTGCGTCCGACGATGGCTTCATCCGCGAAGTGCGTCTGAACCTCGCGTGCGTGCTCCGGCGGATGGACGTCACCGCCCGCAGCTTCTTCGCCGTGGTCGATCAGCGTTCCTGCTTCAGTGGACCCCTGTTCGAGCTGCTGCTCGCCTGCGACCGCGCGTACGTGCTCGACGCGGACGGAGTGGAAGTCTGGCCAGGCTCGCTCTCCTCGGGCGCCCTGCCCGGCTGGAACGGCATCTCGCGCCTGCAGACGCGTTTCCTCGCCGATCCGCAGCGCGTACAGAAAGTGTTGGCGGCCGCCAAGGAGGGACCGATCGACGGCCCCACCGCAGACAAGCTCGGCCTCGCCACCGTGTTCGCCGACGACATCGATTTCGAGGAGGAGCTGCGCGTCGCCGTCGAGGAGCGCGCGTCGCTGAGCCCCGACGCCCTGACCGGCATGGAGCAGAACTACCGCTTCGCCGGACCGGAGACGCTCGCGACAAAAATCTTCGGCCGGCTCTCCGCCTGGCAGAACTGGATCTTCATCCGCCCCAACGCGACGGGCGAGCGCGGCGCGCTCACCATGTACGGCAAGCCCGAGCGCCCGCAATTCGACTACCGGAGGACGTAGTGGCCCAGTCTCTCGAGAGCATCCCCAACAACGTCGATCTCGGTTCCGACCGGCGCCTGCAGCGCGCCCTCGAACAGTGGCAGCCGAACTTCCTTTCCTGGTGGAAGGAAGTAGGCCCGGAAGGGTTCCAGACGCATCAAGTGTACCTGCGCACGGCGATCAGCGTGGAGCCGAACGGCTGGGCGCACTTCAACTTCGTCCGCATGCCGGAATATCGCTGGGGCATCTTCCTCGACCCGAAGCAGGAGCGGAAGATCGGCTTCGGCGACAACGAGGGTCAGCCGGTCTGGGAAGAGGTTCCCGGCGAGCACCGGAACGCGCTCCGCCGCATCATCGTCACCCAGGCTGACACCGAGCCCGCTTCGGTCGAGCAGCAGAGGCTGCTGGGCAAGACCTGCCCCTCGATGTACGACCTGCGCAACATCTTCCAGGTGAACGTCGAGGAAGGACGCCACCTCTGGGCGATGGTCTATCTGCTGCACCGCTACTTCGGCCGCGACGGCCGCGAGGAAGCGGACGAGCTGCTCGCCCGGCGCTCCGGCAGCGGCGACAAGCCGCGCATCCTCAATACCTTCAACGAGCCCATCGACGACTGGCTCAGCTTCTTCATGTTCACGATGTTCACCGACCGGGACGGCAAGTACCAGCTCTCGGCGCTGGCGCAGAGCGGAT
>VBKQ01000397.1 GCA_005879505.1 Deltaproteobacteria bacterium | reverse complement strand
CGAGACTTCGAATGCACGCCGTGGGGAAACCCCACGTACAACGTGTTCGGCTGGCAGCGTCCCTGCTACCTGTTGCAGGACGGGTACGCCAAGACCTTCCGCGAGCTGATGGAAGAGACGGAATGGTCGAAGTACGGCCGCAAGAGCGGCAATCCGCGCTGCCAGGATTGCATGGTGCACTGCGGATTCGAGCCCAGCGCCGTGCGCGCTGCCTTCGACTCGCCCCGGGCAATGGGTGCCACGGTCGCCGCCATGGTCACGGGACGACTATGACGGATGCGCGAGTGGCCGAGCTGGTGGAGCGGGCATTCGACTATCGCGGCTACGTCACGCTGCGGCGCAGCGACGGCTCCGAGCTGGTGGGGTTCGTCTATGATCGCAGCGCCACGCACCTCGAGCTCTTCGATGAAGCAGCCACCCACCGCGTGCGCGTGCCCCTGGCGGAGGTCGCGGACATCGCATTCACGGGCGAGGATACCGCGCGCAAGTCGCAAGAGATGTGGGAGCGCCGCAAGGGAACGCTCGAGCCGCGCCAGACGTCTGCGTGGGGCGAATGGCGTGAGTCCGGACCGGTCCTGCTGCTGGTCGCCCTGGATGGCGAGTTGGGCAGCGTGGCGCGCGCCTTCGGCCTTTCACGCCGCGGCAACCTGGCACGGGGGCGGTTCTCGGGCACCGAGATGTTCGCCCTGGCCGTCGGAGTCGGCGGAGGCTCTCGCGGCGCCGTCGTCGAGAAGCAGCCCCGTCTGGTGGTGAGCTGTGGATTTTCCGGCGGCCTCGATCCGGCGTTGGCCCCCGGCGATCTGGTCATCGCGACCGCGGTGCGCGACGAGACCGGCGACGAGCTGGCGGCGCCGCAGTCCCTCCGGCAACAGGCGCTCCAGGCGTTGCGCGGGCTGCGCTGTTTCGAAGGCGAGCTCCTCTGCGCCCGCGAGCCGCACGCGAGCTACCTGGGACCGGCGTTGCGGTACGCCCTGTCGGGGCCTCGCTCCGTGGGAGATCTCTTGCGGCTCGCCCGACACGCCCGCATCGCAGCCGCAGCCTTGGAGGCGGCCCTTCGCCGGCTCGGTCCGATGCTGGCGGCTGCGGAGGCACACCCGTGAGGGCGCTGGTCACCGGCGCGAGCGGCTTCATCGGCGGCGCGGTGGCCCGGGCCTTGCTGCGCCGGGGAGCGCATGTCCGGGTCCTGCTCCGCGCGGGCACGGCGCCGAATGTTCCGGAACCTGGCGACGTGGAGATCGCGCGCGGCGACTTGCGCGACGCGGGAGCGGTCTGCTCAGCGGTGCGCGGTTGCGACGCAGTCTTTCACGTGGGCGCGCTCTATTCCTTTGCCGCTCCCGCGAGCGAGGTGCTCGCCGTCAACGTCGGCGGAACCCGCAACGTGATCGAGGCGGTCCGGGCTGAAGGCGCCCGGCTCGTCTACACTTCGAGCATCGCCACCGTCGGCGCCATGCACAATGGCGTCCTCCCCGACGAGCGCTCGATGCCGGATGGGCCGGCGCCCGGGCCCTACAAGGAAAGCAAACGGGAAGCGGAAGCCATGGTCCGCGAAGAAGCGCGGCGCGGGCTGGACGCCGTCATCGTGAACCCGACGTTCCCGGTCGGGGTCGGCGACGTCAAGCCCACCCCGACGGGTGCGGTGATCCGCGACTTCCTCGACGGCCGCCTGCCGGCGTACGTGGACACGGGCATGAACGTGATCGACGTCGACGATGTCGCCGAAGGCGAGCTTCTCGCTCTCGAGCGCGGCGAGCGGGGCGAGCGGTACATCCTCGGGCATGCGAATCTGACGATGCGCGAGTTCCTCGAGGAGCTGGCGGCGATCTCCGGGCGCAAGGCTCCCCGGATCCGGATGCCGCACCTGATCGCGCTGGGCCTCGCGCATGCGGACGCTTTCGTCAACGGACGGATCCTCGGCCGTACGCCCCGTATCCCGCTCGAGGGCGTGCGGACGGCCCGCGAGATCATGTTCGCCAGCTCGAGCCGCGCGGTCCGCGAGCTCGGTCTGCGGCAGACCCCCATCCGCGACGCGCTGGCCAAGGCAGTGCGCTGGTTCGAGGAGCGCGGCCAGCGCGCGCGACGAGGCGTCTCGTGATCGGGAGCGAGAGCAGGATCGAGCGCTCGGGGATCGACCTCGTCATCGAGCGCGCGCAAGGGTGGTTCGAGCGCGAACAATACCCCGAGGGCTACTGGTGGGCGGAGCTGGAATCGAACGCCACGATGGACGCCGAGTACCTGCTTCTCACGCACTTCCTCGGGGCGAGGAACGAAGGCCACTGGCGCGGCGTCGCGCAGGACATCCGCAACTACCAGCGCGACGACGGCAGCTGGGCGATGTATCACGGCGCGCCCGGCGATCTTTCCACCAGCATCGAATGCTATTTCGCGCTCAAGCTCGCCGGGGACCCTGCCGATGCGCCTCACCTGGCCCGGGCGCGCGCTTTCATCCGCGAGCGCGGAGGAATCGCCCGGGCGCGGACCTTCACGCGCATCTGGCTCGCCCTCTTCGGCCAGTGGAGCTGGGACGAGCTCCCGGTGATGCCGCCGGAGCTCATGCTGCTGCCCGCCTCGGCGCCCTTCAGCATCTATCGTTTTTCTTCCTGGGCGCGCGGGACCATCGTTCCGCTGCTGCTGCTGATGAACGACCGGCCGGTGCGGCCGGTGCCCACCGGGGCGCGGCTAGACGAGCTGCGCGTTCCCGACGCAGCGCCACGGCCGCCGCGCGACGGCATCGACCGGCTCTTCCGCGCGATCGACACCGCGCTGCGCGGCTACCGCCGCCTGCCGTTCCACCCGTTCCGCCAGCGCGCACGCAAGGCGGCCGAACAGTGGATCCTCGCCCACCAGGAGGCGGACGGAAGCTGGGGAGGAATCCAGCCGCCGTGGGTGTATTCGCTGATGGCGCTGAGCGCGCTCGGCCATCCACTCGACCACCCTGCGCTGCGGAAGGGGCTCGAGGGCATGCATGACCGCTGGATGCTTCACCACGCGGACGGGAGGGTGCGGGTGCAGGCGTGTTTGTCCCCGGTCTGGGATACGGGGCTCTCGCTGCTCGCGCTGCTCGAGTCGGGCGTCGAGCCGTCCGCTTCGATGGTGGAGCGGGCCGCACGGTGGCTGCTGCGGGAGGAGATCCGCGTTCCCGGCGACTGGTGCGTGCAGGTCCAAGGCGTGGAACCGAGCGGATGGGCGTTCGAGTTCGAGAACGATCTCTATCCCGACGTCGACGACACCGCCGTGGTCCTGCTCGCTTTGTTGAAAGCGGGCGCGGTCGATCCGCAGCTCCGCGAGCGCGCGCTTCGCTGGATGCTGGCGATGCAGAGCCGCAACGGCGGTTGGGCCGCATTCGACAAGGACAACACCTCCCGCCTTCCGGCGCTGATCCCCTTCGCGGATTTCGGCGAGATGATCGACCCACCCAGCGCGGACGTGACCGGCCACGTGATCGAGATGCTCGGCGCCTTCGGGGTCGGCCGCGATCACCCGGCGATGCAGCGCGGGCTGCGCTATCTCTACGGCCAGCAGGAGAAGGAGGGCTCCTGGTTCGGGCGCTGGGGAGTCAACCACGTCTACGGGACCGGCGCAGTCCTTCCCGGGCTCGCCGCTGCCGGAGAGGCGATCGACGGCCTCGCGGTCCGCCGTGCCGTCCGCTGGCTGAGCGAGCGCCAGAACGCCGATGGAGGATGGGGCGAGACCTGCGCCTCCTACGTCGAGATCGAAGCGCGCGGCCGCGGCGAAAGCACCCCTTCGCAAACCGCCTGGGCGCTGCTCGCGTTGATCGCAGCGGGGCGCGCAGACTCCAAGGCTGCCAACCGCGGCGCGCACTTCCTCGTCGATCGGCAGCGGTCCGATGGAGCCTGGGACGAGGAATCGTTCACCGGATGCGGTTTCCCCGGCTACGGCATCGGCGAGGAGCACGGGGCCCGCATCGTCGAGGGCCGCGAGCTGTCAGCCGGATTCATGATCCGGTACCACTTGTACCGGAATTGCTTTCCGCTGCTCGCGCTGGGCCGTTACCGCGCTGCCCTTCGCGGGACCGCGCGCGCAATCCCGAGCGAAGGAGGTTCTTGATGCGATCGGAGCAGTTCTACCAGGGGCACCTCGACGCCGTGAGCCGCAGCTTCGCACTCTGCATCCCGCAGCTCGCGGTTCCGTTTCGGCAGCACGTCGCCCTCTCCTATCTGCTCCTGCGCGTGCTCGACACCGTCGAGGACGCGTCGTTCGCCGACAAGCTGCAGCAGCAGCGCCAGTTCGCCGCCTTCCGCCAACTTCTCGCCAAGCGGCCCACGCGCGGGCAGGTCGATGCCTTCCGCAATTACTTTCCCGGGAGCATCACGGAGGGCGAGCGGAACCTCCTCGCGGATACCGGAGCGTTCTTCGAAGACGCTTATGAATTGCCTGCCGCGCCGCGCAGCGTGATGTTCGGCGCCATCGATCGGATGGCCGTGGGTATGGCCGCCTACGCCCGCCGCCCGACGCTGCGGCTGGTCGATCTCGAGGATGTGTCGCGCTACTGTTGCATCGTCGCCGGGCTGGTCGGCGAAATGCTGACGCAGCTCTGGGGGCTCGACGGGGAGACGCCGCCGCGGATGATCCATGCCTACCGCTTTGGCCTCTTCCTGCAAAAGGTGAACATCCTCAAGGACCAGGCAGAGGACGAGGCTGTCGGCCGTTTCCTGGTCCCCGACCGCCGGGACATCCTCGCGAGCCTGCGTGCAGACGCGGAAGGGGCCCTGTCGTACCTGACGTCGCTGCCGCAGAAGGAGCGCGGATATCGGACCTTCTGTGCCTGGTCGCTGATGCTCGGAGCGGCCTCGCTGGCCCAGATGGATGGCCCGCGCCAGAGCCGCCGCGCCGAGACCATGGAGCTGCTGGCGCGAACTGCCGGCATCGCGCAGGACGACGAGGCGCTGCGGCGCCAATTCGCCGAGCTCTTGCCGAGACTCCCGCACGTCCGCGCCAAGGAGCCGCTTCCAAAGCCGGAACCGGCAGATTGGTTCGTGCGCATGTTGGATGCTCCGCTCTCGGACCGCGAGCTGGTCGAGCTCGGAACCATCCCTGCGGTAGCGCACCATCCGGCTGCCGCCCATCAATAGGGGTATCCGATCTCGACGTACACCTTCCATCCTTCGCCGCCATTGGCGATGTCGACGCGGCCGACGACGTTGGGCCGCACCCAGGCGCGCAGGCCGACGCCGCCGGCGACCCGCGGGCGGGAGAACGCTTGATCGATCGCGCGATATACCTGGCCAACGGCGATGAACGGGTCGATTCGCCAGTCGGCCGTGACGCCGTAGATGTGCGTCTGGAACAAACGGATGCGCTGCTCCGCCTCGAAGGTCCAGGCGTTCTGGTCGATGAATCGATCCTCGGTGAATCCACGGAGCAGGAACGCGCCGCCGAGCGTGCTCTGATCGTAGAACGGCGCCCGGGGCGTGCTGATGCCCGTCCAGTCGAACCGCGCCGCTCCGGCGATGAAGCCGAGCTCGGGGTGCAGGGCCCGGACGCGCACCGATCCGCGCAGGTAGCTGGGCGAGCCGGAGAGGCCCTCGACGACTCCGGCTGCGGCGTTCGCGAAAAGGCCTCGCTCCGAATTCTCGAAGTTGGGCCGCGTGTCGAAGCGCAGGTCGATGGCCTGGCCGACGATGGTCGAGCCGCCAAACCCGGGCGTCGTCGAAGGAAACGCACGGCGGCTGAGCGGCAGACCGGGGACGCCCATGTCCTGGACGGCGTCGGTATCGAAGAGGATCCCGACTCCGGCGTTCCAGTTCCCGCCCAGGTTCAGGCCGTAGCGGGCTCCGGCGTGTACGCGAGCTCGCGTGTAGCTGGTCTCGGCGTTTTCCGGAGTATCTGGTCCGAGACCGAAAAACCGGAAGAACGCGCTGCGCTGCCAGCGCAGGTCCACCTCGGTGGTGAAGGCACCGGGCGCGCGGGGAAGATCCCGCCACTGCAGCAGCACGCCGGAATTGATGCGGGTGCTGGCAGAGGCGATGAAGGTGAGGGACTGCTCGTCGCTCGGGTAGTGGAACAACCGGAACGTGCCGGTCCAGTGGATCACGTCGTTCCAGGTGATGCTCGGCGCGATGATCGATTCCGTCCTCGCGTTTACATCGCAGACGCGCAGGAAGACCGGCATGGCCCCGAAGGTGTCCCCTTCGTTCGGGAGGGTGGCGTACACCGGGAGTGGGACGATGCGGGTGGCGAGTCCGCCGGGGCAACGTTCGACAGCCTCGGCCGCCGCCGGAGCGAAGAGAAGGCAGCCGATCAACAGGACCGACCGGGGGCCACTCATCGAGCGCGGCTCGCGGTTGGCATGGCCTGGGTGTACGGCGCCGGCGGCGGATCGCAACGCCGTTCGCCGTTCGGGTTGCGCGTGACGGGCTGTCCGGTGATGGTCTGACCATGCTGGCCGAGAGCGCAACCAGCCCTTCGCTGCCGGCGTTCGTTCGTGAGTGGCTCCTGCCCTCGCGAACGATGAAGCGACGCGCCTTGCCGCCGCTCATCGGCCTCGGATACATCGCCCTGATCGGCATCCTCGGCGGGCTGACGATGGACCACGTCGTCATCGGCTCGCTCGGCCTGCTCGACCTCTACAACGAGAAGACGCGTCTCTTCCTGCGCCAGTTCCTGCCCTTCATCGCCACCGGCGCCATCTACGATTCGATGCGCTACTTCTACTGGCCGGCCATCGCCAATCGCGTGCACGTGGCAGGCCCTTATCAGCTCGAGCGGTCCTGGTTCGGAATCGGCGGTCAGACTCCCAACGAATGGTTCCTGACGCACCACTGGCCTGCCCTCGACCTCGCCTGTGGGTTTGCCTACCTCGTATTCGTGGGGGAGTACCTGGCGGTGGCTTTGCTCCTCTTCTTCCAGCGGCGCTCCGACATGTTGCGCACCTTCGCCCTCGCCTTCCTGGTCGTGAACCTCCTCGGCTTTGCCACCTACTTCATCTTCCCGGTCGCGCCGCCCTGGTACGTGACCGAGTACGGTCTCGGCCCCGCACGCCTGGACGTCCATCCGGCCGCGGCGGCAGCGAGCCGATTCGACCTGCTGCTCGGAACACCCGCGATCGGCTTCTTCCTCCTCATGTGCCTGAGCGCCGTCTATCTGCAGCATCACTACGTGATCGATGTGCTTCTCGGCATCGCGTACGCTAGCGCCACGCTGGCGCTCCTGGGCGGCGTTCCGGCGCCGGCTCACCGCAGCGCCGCGCTCGCGTCGTCGGCCCAACCTTTGGCATCCGGATCGCCGCGCGCGGCTGCTTCGGTGGCCAGGCGAAGGGCCTGCGAATAAGCGGCGCGTGCCTCGGCCGCCTTGCCGTTCTTCTTCAAGGCCTCGCCGAGCGCAAGCTGGTTGGGGGCAAAGTCCGGCGCCGCGCGCGCCGCCGCCTGCGCTTCGGGCAGCGCGGCTTCCGCATCGCCGGGACCCATCGGCCAGCCTGGGGCGCGAAGCAGCACGATGGCGAGCAGGCGATGCGGCCCTGCCTGGTCGATCGCCGGATCGGTGCGGATGGCGCGCCGGAGGAGGTCGACCATGCGTGGCAACGCGTCGTGCCCGGTCGCGCTTCGCTCCCGGGCCTGGAGGCCCAATGCAGCCGCGAGCCAGTAATCGCACGCCGGCGCGGCCGGGGCATTCTCTTGGCACAGCTGGCCGGCGATCACCGCGCTCTCGGCGAGGCGGGTCCGCTCCGCGCCGTCCTTCTCGCGCCCGATGCGGAACGCCTTCGCGCGGATGGCGCCGGCGAAGGACTCAGGGTTGCGCGGGTCCGCGCGCGCCGCCTGCAGGAAGAGTTCCTCGGCAGCCGCGGCCTGGTCCGGCTCTACCCGCCGCGCCCAGGCGGCGTCGGCATCGGCGAGAAGCTGCGCGGCGGGTCCTCGCGGCGCCGCACCGATCGCTTCGATCGGCGGCGGCTTGTGCAGCGCCTGCGCACAACCGGCGCAGAGGATGATCGAGGCGACGGTCCTCACCGCGCGCGCCGGTAGGCCGTCCGCGCCGTGGTCAGGGCTTTGTCGTCGAGAGGCAGAAAGCCCGCGATGCGGACTGCGTCCAGCGCCTCCCGCGCCGCGCGATCCTCGGCGAGTCGCAGGAACGCCGCCTCCAGCGTCTTCCAGCGTTCGTCGTCGATGCGCTTGCGCACCGTCGCGACCAGCGCGACCGGCATCGGCGGTGAAGTCTGGAGCACGGCGAGCGAGCCGGCGAATGGGAGCTTCGCCATGGCGGCCGCCTGTGAGCCATCGAGCAGCACGGCCAGCTTCTCGCCGTTCGCGGCGCGCTTCAGCGCGGAGAGAACAGCGGACGTCTGCTGGATCTCCGCTCTACCCGGCAGTTGCGGGGCCATCGCGCGCACGAACCTTTTCGAGTATCCCGCGCTCGACTCGACCGTATAGCCTTCGAGCGAGGGCGGATGGTCCTTGCCGGTCACAAGCGTCCACCGCTCCAGGGTCTCGCTTCCCTGTGGCATGGCCGAGAGGCGAGCCACCAGCCGGACCTCCTGCTCGTGGACGAGGTAGAACGGCAGCGTCGCGAGCAGCAGGGACGACTCCGGCTGCGCCAGCCGGCGCATGCAACCCGGCTCCGTCTCCTCGTACAGGGCCGCCAGCGAACCTTCAGGCACGTGCGCCGCCCTGGCCAGGGAGCGGGCGAGAGCGTCCATCGCCGGTTGCGCTTCCGCCGTGTTGCCTGGATAGCCGGGAGCGCAGACCACCAGTGTCGCTGCTGCGAGCGCGAGCATGCCGCTTCTCTACGCGAAAACGGGGGAACAATGCACTCGAGTTCGGTACAACGATGCAGTGAACGATCTCCCCGCCCGGATCCTGGCGCGCATCGTTTCCCTCCGCGCACCCATCCTCGTCGTCTATGCCTTGCTGGTCCCGCTGGCCGCCCTTCGCGCCGCGCGTATTCCCTCCGAAGGCGGCCTCGACCGGCTGATCCAGCCGAGCGACCCCGACTACGTGGCCACGCGCGACTTCCAGCGGATCTTCCCGGATCGGCCCTCGGTGATGCTGTTCTTCGAGTCGGACGATCCGTGGGCGCCCGCAAATCTTTCCCGCATGGAGTCGGCCGTCCGGGAGCTACGGAAGGAGCCTCACCTCGGCGCGTTCTCCGTGCTCGATGCGCTGCGCAAGGCGCGTCCCAGCGCGTCCCCAGCGGAGCTGCGGAAGCTCGCGACCGGGACGCAATTCTTCCGCAAGCAGGGACTTCTCGGCGACCGGTTCCTCGCCGTCGTCGTGGACCTCGACGTGCACAATCCGGCGGAGCGCGACGCGGCCTTGGCCTCGATCGATGCCGCGCTCGCCCGCGCGGGCGCGGAGCCCGTCCGGCGCGTCGGGGCCCCGTACGTGCAATCCTGGCTCGAGCGCCAGTCCGGCGCGGCTTCCGTCCGGTACTTTCCCTGGACTTCTCGGCTTCACCTTCACCGTCGTCTCGGTGCTCGTGCCGCTCACGATCCTGGTTACTACCCTCGCCACGCTCGTCTATCTGCACTCACGGTTCGTGGATCGTCCCGCCGGGGTGCCCGTGCGCGACCATCAGCTCGTCGCGCTCCGCAACAAGCTCCTGCCAGTGACGGCCTCGACCTTTGCCGCCGTCATGGGATTCGCGGCTCTCTCAGTCTCCAAGCTGCGGCCGATCCAGGAGCTGGGGATCTGGACCGCTTTCGGTCTCGCCATCTCCTGGCTGGTGGCCTTCACCTTGTTTCCCGCGTTGCAGCTCATCCTTCGGACCCCGACGGGGACGGCGCGCGTGGCCCTCGGCAGGTTGTACGGGCGGTTCGCGGCGGCGCTCCCTGCGTTCACCCGCCGGTATCGCCGCGGCCTCGTCGCCGCCCCGCTCCTGCTCTGCCTTGCCGGCGCGGCGGCCCTGTTCGGAATTCCCGGGCTGCTGTCCCCGATGCCGGTCGGCATCGATTCGCTCACCTACGTCGATCCGTCGCTCCCGTTGCGCCGCGACCTGGTGTGGTTCCGCCAGAACGTGGCGGATCTCAATGTCGCGCACGTCTGGGTCCATCTGCCGCGTCCGGCAGCGACGGATCCGGAAGTCCTGCGCGCCCTCGATCGGTTCCAGCGCGAGATCGAGTCCCTCCCTGACGTGATCGCAGTGCTGGGCCCGACGACGTTTCTCCGCCTGCGGCGCTACTTCGCCGGCCAGGCTGAGCAGCTCCCCCGCGACCCCGCGCAGTTCGCGCGGACGGCGGCGGATCTGGAACAGCTGCTGCTCGCGGAACCGGGATTGCGCGGCTACATCGACGTGAACGGCCTGGAGGATCTGAACGTCACGGTCCTCTTCCGGCAAGGCGATGCCGAAGGCTACGCCATGCTGGCGCAAAGGATCGCGCGCGCGTGGGATGGGCTCGGAGCAGGCCCGCTGTCCGGGGCGCGAATGCGCGTGGTGGGCGAGTCCCTTCTGGAAGCGAAGGTCGGCGCGAGCCTCGTCCCCACCCTCGCGCAGAGCTTCGCCATCACCGCCGCGCTCATCTTCCTCGTCTTCCTCTTCGTCTTCCGCAGCGCGACGGCGCGGCTGCTGGCGATGATCCCCTCGCTCTTCGCCATCCTGGCGACGTTTCTCGGCATGCGGCTCTTCGGCGCTTCGCTGAACCTCGCCACCATCCTGATCGCCACGACCATCCTCGGCACTACGGAGAACGACCAGATCCACTTCTTCCATCACCTGCACGAGCGGGAGGGCGCCCCGCTCGCGCAGGCCCTCGAGCACGCCCTTCGCGTTTCCGGCCAGGCCATCATCTTCGCCACTTTGATCAACGCCGCCGGATTCCTCGCCCTCTCGTTCTCCAGCTTTCCGCCGCTGCGGCAGTTCGGGCTCGTCACCAGCGCCGCCTTCATTCTCGCGCTCATCGCCGATTTCACCGCGCTTCCCGCGGGACTGTGGATGGTGGACCGGCGTCACCAGCCCCGGCTATGAATCCCGCTCCAGCCGATCGGGAAGCGCCTCGAACTGCACCAGGTGGCGGAAGGCGTCGAACCGTCCCCGCACCTCCGTAAGCTCCAGGTCCCGCAGCCGTTCGAGGCTGAAGCGCTCCACCGTGAACGAGGCGAGGGTCGACCCCATCACGGTCGCCTGACGCAGCGCTGCCGGCTCCGCGGAATCGAGCCGGTCGAGCAGCCCGAGAAAGCCGCCGGCGAAGGAATCGCCTGCTCCGGTGGGATCCACCACGTCGGTGAGGGGGAATGCCGGAGCGAAGAATCGGTGCTCGGCAGTGACGAGGACCGCGCCGTATTCACCGCGCTTGATCACCACCGCCTTCGCGCCCATGCCCTGCGCGGCGTGCGCCGCTTTCATCACGTTGCTCTCGCCGGTCAGCTGGCGCAGCTCGCTGTCGTTCACCATCAGCACGTCGACGCGGGGAAGGAGGCTGAGCAGCTGCGCGCGCCGGGACGCGATCCAGTAGTTCATCGTATCGGCGCACACCAGGCGGGGCCGTTCGGCCTGGTCGAGGACGCGCATCTGCAGCTCGGGATCGATGTTCCCGAGGAAGATGCGCTCCGCCTTGCGCGCCCGGCCGCCGAGGTTCGGCGAGAAATGCTCGAACACGTTCAGCTGCGTGTCCAGCGTCTGCGCGGCATTCAGATCGAATCCATACCGGCCCCGCCACCGGAAAGTCTTCCCTCTCGCCCTCTCCAGCCCATCCAGATCGACGCCGCGCCTGCGCAGGAACTCCAGATCCTCGAGCGGGAAGTCCTCCCCGACGACCCCGACCACCGAGACGCTGGTGAGGAGGCTTGCGGCAGCGGCGAAGTACGTTCCACTTCCGCCCAGCACGTCCTCGCGCTTGCCGAACGGCGTCTCCACGGAATCGAGCGCGACGCTGCCCACCACCAGCAGGCTCATGCCCTGTACCTGTCTCCGAGGAGCAACGCGAGACGCTCGCGCGCCGCCGGTGGAATCTGGGCCGGAGCAGTCATCACCGCGCTGTCCAGCGCCCGCGCGCAAGCGCAGACGCGCTCGCCCAGGCGGCCGAGGCCGAGCACGGCGTTGCGGATCACCTCGCGCGCCAAAGCGACGTTCTTGTGCATCGTCTCGATCACCTGGGAGACGGTGACCGCGTCCTGGCCCGGATGCCAGCAATCGTAGTCAGTCGCCAGCGCGACCGTCGCGTAGCAGAGCTCGGCCTCCCGGGCAAGCTTCGCCTCGGGCATCGCCGTCATCCCGATCACGTCGACGTTCCAGCTCCGGTACAGCTCGCTCTCGGCGCGGGTGGAGAACTGCGGCCCCTCGATGCACAGGTAGGTGCCTCGCGAGTGCGCGGTCGCACCGGCGGCGAAGCAGGCGGCGTTCAGGTGCTCGTGCAGCTGCGGGCAGACGGGATCCGCGAATGCGACGTGCGCGACGATACCGTCGGCGAAAAAGGTCCTCGGCCGGGCCACCGTGCGATCGATGTACTGCGTGGGGAGCACGAGATGGCCGGGCGCGATCTCCTCCTTCATCGATCCCACCGCCGAGACGCTGACCACGCGGGTCGCGCCGAGCTGCTTGAGCGCGTGGAGATTCGCCCGGTACGGGACTTCGCTAGGGCTGAAGCGGTGTCCGGCGCCGTGGCGCGCGATGAACGCGATCTCCTGATCGCCCAGCCGGCCCAGGACGACGGCATCGCTCGGGTCTCCGAATGGCGTCCGCACCTTCTCCCGGCGGACGCCGCTGAGGCCGGGCAGGTCGTAGAGTCCGGAACCGCCGATGATCCCGAGCACGGCGCGCCGGTTTCGCACGACCGGAACCCAAGGTCAATTCCGGGACAGGATCTCAGACTTGCACGGCGAGCTGGCCGCAGGCGGCGGCGATGTCGCGGCCGCGGTTCTTGCGCACCATGGCGGTGATCCCGCGCGCAGAGAGGGCTTTGCGGAAGGCCGCAACCCGCTCGGCGCCCGGATCGCCGAAGCCGAGTCCCGGATTCTCGTTGTACGGGATCAGGTTCACCTTCACCGGCAGATCCCGGAGCAGCGCCGCCAGCCGGGCCGCATCCTCGTCGGAGTCGTTCACGTCGCGCAGCAGGACGTACTCGAAGGTCACCCGCCGGCCCTGCCGCGAAGGAAACTTGCGCACGGCATCGATCAGCGCCGCGATGTTCCATTTCCTGTCCACCGGCATCAGCTGGCTGAAGTTCGCCCCCTCCTCGCTGAGGAGCAGCTCCAGCGAGCGCATCACGTTCTCGTAATTGTGCAGCGGCTCGCCCATCCCCATGTAGACGAGATTCGTGAGCGGCCGCTCCCCGGACACGCCGAGCCGGTGCAGGTCGGCATTGACGCGATAGATCTGGTCGCAGATTTCGCCAGCCGAGAGATTGCGGACGAGTCCCATGGTGGCCGTCATGCAGAAGCCGCAACCCATCGCGCACCCGACCTGCGTCGAGACGCACAGCGTCCGTCGCACTCTGGTTGCCGGCCCGACCTCATCCTCATCTGCCTCCGGATCGAAGCTCTCGGGCCCCGCTTCGTCCGGCATGTAGACGCTCTCGATGAACTTGCCGTCCTGCGTGCGCATCCGGTACTTGCGCGTTCCGTCGCGCGACTCCTGCACGGCGTCGACGGCAAGCGTCGCCAGCCGCGTTTCCGCGGCGAGCCGTTCGCGAAACGCGTGCGGCAGATCCGTCATGGCGTCCAGCGACGCTGCGGCCTTGCGGTGTAGCCAGGAGTAGAGCTGCCGCGCCCGGTACGGGCGCTCCCCCAGCCGCGAGACCAGCGCGGAAAGCTCGGAAAAGCTCAGGGAGCGCAGGTCGGACCGCGCCGCATCGCCCGGAAACGAGGGAAGCATGATTCGAAGACGTGTCATTACGGGTACAGCCCTAAAAGCATAGCCGCAATCCCGCGCCTCGGCGCGGGAGCGGCTAATGCACTTTGTCCGGGGGAACGGGCGCCTGCAAGGCGGCAGGAATCTTTTCCCCCGCGGTGTGCTGCGGACCGGTCGCCGTGGCGCCCGCGGCGGGCTTGCGGGCGATCTCCACCTTCTGCACCCGGCGGTCGTCCGCAGCCTTGACCGTGAACGTGAGTCCGCCCCAGACCACAAGAGAGCCCGGCGGGGGAACCCGCCCGGCGGTGGCGGTGAGGAAACCGCCCAGCGTCTCGTA